>CAZSUQ010000505.1:0-4573 GCA_964609935.1 uncultured Thermodesulfobacteriota bacterium
TTGCCGTAAAGCCGCAACTGAGCACCAGGGCGCTGGCACCCGCGGACGCAAAGGCCCCGGCAACCTCCTTTGCCTCGTCCACATCAAGCCCCCCCCTGAATCCATCCCGGAGGTTCATCTTGATCAGGATCGGAAAAACAGGCCCCACGACTTCCCGAACATGCCGGATGACGGACACAGGGAATCGCAGACGGTTTTCCAGCGATCCGCCATAGGTGTCTTTGCGGCGATTGGTCCACGGTGAAAGAAACTGGCTGAGAAGATACCCGTGACCGGCGTGGAGTTCCACAGCGTCGAATCCTGCCTGCATGGCCAGGGCAGCCGCCTTGCCGAAATCCTCCCTCACCTGCTCCATGTCGTCCTCGTCCATGGCCCGGCTGTAGCTGGACCGGAAGACACAGAATTTTCGTGAAGGGCCCATGGGTCTCTGCCCGATCACACGTCTGTTTGCAAAAAAGCCGCAGTGCCCCAGCTGGATGGAAGCAGCCGCACCCTCCTGGTGGACCGCATCCGTGATGCGCTCCAGCATGGGAAGGATCTCCTCCCGCATCCACATCTCATGTCCGAAGGCAAGGCCGTTGCGGGAAACACCGCAGTAGGCGATGGTGGTCATGGCCACGCCGCCTGCCGCCACCTGCCTGTGATGCTCAAGGAGGAGCTCGGACGGGCTTTCCTCCTGACACATCCCTTCAAAGCATCCGGCCCGGACGATCCGGTTGCGCAATTCCAGGCCTGCGATCCGGCCCTTTGTGAACACCTTCCGTTGGCCTGCTTCCAGCATTCCCCTTCCCTCTCAAGCGCGTTCTTTTCCTTTTGAGCCACTCCCCGGAACCTTGATACGGTATCCATGCTCTCCCTTTCCGTCAACCCACTGCAAGCGACCAGGAACACCTCCCGTTTCACGACAACATCCGGGTTCGGTCAAAGAGAAAAAGCAACATACCAGGAGCCGGGAGAAGGCCCAAAAATTTGACCCTCCCCCCCTTTTTCACTATAGTGTTACGTTCTTCCAAGCACCTGATGTTCCATCTTCAGACCTCGAGAGGCCCCTGCAAATCTTGTGAAGGCATAAACGTCCATGTTCGACCAGGCTCAGTTCCCATCCCGGGATCCTTCAGAGGTGTCACCCACAGACCTCGCCAGGGCCCTTACCCACACGGTTTTGGAAGCATTTGGGGATCTGGGCCAGGACCTGGAACCCCTGCTCGAACTCTACGGTCTCCTGCGAAAGATCCATAAAAAGGAAAGAGCGCTTCAGCAGGAAGGACCGATCACGGACCCGCCTCTCGTTCAATTGGAGTCTGATCAGGCGATCAAGAAGGTGTTTCAGCTCCAGGATCAACTGGATCTTCCCCTGAGGGCAAGGACCCGGAGCGAATCCGGCCGCGCGCACCCCCGGACACCGGCAGAACTGTGCCGAGCCCTCATGGAACTGACCGTGGAACTGGATGAGGAGGTCCTCATTCAGAACGATGCAAGCCGGTCGCCTGACGAGAGAAAGATCGCGATCGACAGCGTGGCTTACAAGCACGCTCTTCGCAGCCACCTTCAGCAATGCCTGCAGCAGTTGATGCAGGACATTCGGGACGGCTGCGCCACCCTGCCTCCGCACCAGGAAATCAGGAGGCATGAAAATCCCTATGTGAACCCGGTCACGCAAAAAGAGGTTTCCATCGACATCTATGCCATCGCCCAGAAGGCAACGGATCGAAAAAAGGAGGTTCAGCACATCCTGGGCATTGCCTGCAACGGGCACGGGGCAAGCCTTTCCTACCTGGGACGTGACGGAACCGTTCGCAGTTCCGTGTTTGACCGATGGGCAGGCACGAAGTACACACTCCTGATGTCCCGCAGCGAGAGGGACGAGATCCTGGGCCGCACCTCACCCATCACCGAGGAGATGTATGACCTCCTCTTTTATTCCTACGGGCAGTTCCCGAAACACCACGTCTTTGAAGAGTCGTTTCCCGGATGGCTCCACTGGCTGCTCGCCGGACTCGATGTCAGGGCCGAGGACATCGACCTGCTCATCAGCAGTGAAAGCAATTTCGTCACATCCTTGTTTCGCCTCGCTCCGAAGCTGAATCAATGGCTTCCCAATGCCCAGGTGATCACCGACGTGGAGCACCACACGGTACACCAGTGCCAGGCCTTCTGGCAGAGCGGCTTCCAGGAGGCCGCCGTGCTGACCCTGGACACCTGCGGGGAAAACCTCACCAGGCTGAACGACTACAAGATCTGCGGAACCGTTGCCAGCATGGATCGAAGCGGGCGGTGCGACGTGCTCCGGGAGTTCATCTTCCCGCACGCGAGTGCAGGCCTGATCTATTCCATCGTGAACCATCACCTCGGTTTCAGCCAGGGTCAGGAAGGGAAGACCATGGGCCTGGCACCCTACGGAAGACCGGACCTGTACAGGGACCTAGTCAAGACCCTTCGTCTCTATGCGGACGGATCGTTCGATTTCCTCAACTACAAAGAACTCCAGAACGCGCTGGGCGATTACGAGCCCGAGAGGAAGATCGCCAGGGGAGGCGCCCTGACAAAAAGACACGAGGACATCGCCTATGCAGGCCAGGCCCTAGTCGAAGACATCGTGACCAACGCGTTCAAGGCAGCGCTGCACCTCACGGGCCTGGACAACCTGGTCTATTCGGGCGGCCTGGGCCTCAACAGCGTGGCCAACGAGATTGCCAACAGGGCCGCAAGGCCCCGCCGCCTCTACATCCCTCCCAATCCCAGCGATACGGGCCAGGCCCTGGGCTGTGCCCTGTATGCTGCTCAGAAGCTGGCCGGCTGGACGCCGCGCATGGATGAGATGCCGGAATACCTCGGGCCGGAATACGATCCGGACGAGATTCTCAAGGCGGTTCAGTCATCCAAGCATGCAAAGGTTCAGGCTCAACCGGAACACCTGACCGACACGGCGGCCCGCTGCATTGCCAACGGTCACATCGTGGCCCGGTTCTCGGGCAGGGCGGAGTTCGGCCCCAGGGCCCTGGGGAACCGGAGCATCCTGGCCGACCCGCGCCGAAAAGACATGAAGGATTATCTCAACAGCCGTGTCAAGCACCGGGAGGGGTATCGCCCCTTTGCACCCTCCGTACTGCTGGAACACGTGCACAGATGGTTCGACCTGAACGACCGCAGCCCTTACATGCTGCGCGTGGTGGACGTCCCCCCGGCCGTCCGCGATCTCATCCCGGCCATTGTCCACGTGGACGGGTCGGCAAGGGTCCAGACCGTGGACCCGGAGGAAAATCCCGGGTACGGGGCATTGATCAGCGCCTTCCACAAGATGACCGATGTGCCCCTTGTGCTGAACACCTCCTTCAACGTGGCCGGTAAGCCCATTGTGGAGACACCGCAGGATGCGGTGGATTGTTTCGAATCCACGAACATCGATGTTCTGCTTCTCGAGGACTGGATCCTGTCGAAACGTCCCCTCGAGGAATTCGAAAGGAACTCCCGGTAGGTATGGTTTCCAAGGCGTGCCAGGAAGCGCTACACGATCTGCACCTCTTGACCGAGGACTTGCTGGCCCGAGGTGAAAGGTTCGACGTGCAGCGATCCAGGATCACGTTCAAGCTGTATTCCAGGCCGGACGAGGTTCTGGAGGAAGTGACCTTCCCGCTGAACGGCATTCGCGCAGAATGGGTTTGCGACCCGGCGTCCCACCCGGACATGAGGCTGCTCTATCTCCATGGAGGGGGATACATCCTGGGGGATCTGGACACCACGGCCCCCTTTGCTCAATGCATCTCCAAGGCAACGGGATGTGCGGTCCTGATCATTGAGTACCGGCTGGCGCCCGAACATCCCTATCCGCACGCCCTGGAGGATGCGGTGGGAGCCTTCCGCTGGCTCCGGCAACACGGTCCCCAGGGAGCCCACCCGGCGAAAAGAATGTGCATTGCAGGCGACTCGGCAGGAGGAGGACTGACCCTGAGCACCCTGTTGAGGCTCAGGGATGAAAAAGACCGGCTGCCCGAGTGTGCCTTCACCCTTTCCGCCATTACCGACCTGTCCCTGAGCGGGGCTTCCCTGGAAACCCGTGCCGAGGCGGATCCGGTCCTCGATGCGGACTTCCTCAGGTACTGCGCAGGCGCATACGCGGGCGGGACCGACCCAACAGAGCCCTACCTTTCGCCCCTCTTTGCGGAAACGGGCGGACTGCCGCCCCTGTTCATGCAGGTGGGGGAGAGAGAGATCCTCCTGGACGACACCCGGCGGTTCGCGGAAAAGGCCAGGGCAGAGGGCGTTGACGTGACGCTCGATGTCTGGCCCGAGATGTTTCACGCCTGGCAGATGTTTGCCCCTGCCGTCCCCGAAGCAAAGGAGGCGCTGGATCGTGTGGGGAGGTTCGTGAAGGACCGGCTCCATACCCATCCATGAAACCGGGAGCCGCCGCCCCTGAAAAATGATCTTCCCAGCTTCTGTTGAGATACCTTTTCAGGCTTTTCCTTCCCTGATTCGGGTTTCCGCGTCCTTGATGGACCTGTAGCCCAGTTTTTTTACCATGTCTAGATAGATGGCCTCGGTCAGGTTCTCGCCTCTTTTCTCCGCCTCCAGC
>CAZSUQ010000506.1:0-4559 GCA_964609935.1 uncultured Thermodesulfobacteriota bacterium
AAGGAGCGAACCTTTGTTGAAAGGATGAACTGCTCGGATGCCGGGCTGCAGAAGAACTGGATCGGGATGTCAAGATTCTCCGAAAACGTGGAGATAACGAACTCCAAAGCAGGATGAGGACGTGTTTCCACGATCAGGCCCCACAGCGGTTCCCGAGATTCCTCATTCGATCCACCCTCCAGGTCCCTGCCCCGGAGAGGGGAGACAGGTCGCCTGGACCCCGTGGGCAACCGGTTGCACTTCTTGTAAACTTCAACCAGGTGTTCACCCCGTATCTCCTCCGTTGAAATCCCCTTCTTCAAGAGAACTTTTCGGACACGATTTGCGGTTGAGGTCCTGGCGTGACCCCACCCAATCCAGTCAAGGAAAGGCCTTCTGTACTCTATGAGAAAGTTTTTCAGTTTGTATTGAAATACGTTAACGTCCATTTCTTTTGTCCGGCTTTGAGCAGAGATGATCACACGAGCTTAAGCTATTCGCCGGAAATTGAAAAGATCACAAATCCATCATATGTTGTGCAAGAGGCCAGCTCTTTTTCCAGGTGCCCGCATCTCCAACGAAGCAGCCGTGTCTCACCAGGCAGGCAAGTTTCTTCATCTTTTTGTCGAATGTTGATCAAAATGAGTTTGTAAACATTCACAGCAGAAAGAGGTTTTCATGCACGTGTTCCACAGTCTTGTAAACGCAATTCTTGTTATTGTCTTTCTCTATGTCCTGGCCCTTTCTCTTCGACGGAAAGGGACGCTTACGGAAGAGCACTCCCTGACCCTTGCCCGCATCGTCACCGACTTGTGTCTGCCGGCCATCATCTTCATCAGCCTGGCACGACAGCCCATCCGGTTGAATCAAATCGCCCCGGCCCTCGTCATGCTGGGCCTGGAACTTTTGTGCATTGGCCTGGCCTGGTTTGTCAGCTGGCTGCTCAAGTTCAACAGGAAACAGCAAGGAGCCGTTGTTTTCTGCTCCGCGTTTGGATCCTCAACATTCCTGGGTTATTCCATCATCATGCAAATGTTCCCGGAATCGCCCGAAGCTCTCAGCGAAGCCGTTCTCATATCCGAGATCGGCGTGGGGTACCCGATTTTCATCCTGGGGCCGATCCTTGCCGCCTATTTTGGTTCCCGGAAAAACGATTCAACATCGCAATGGAAGGCTTCCCTTGGCTTTTTCAAGTCCCCGGTATTCCTGGCACTGATCCTGGGCCTTCTCTGGAGCGCTTTTCGTCTGCCCGGGGAGGATCACGCTTACCTGGCCCCGCTATTCCAGCTGTGCCACGTGCTGGCCGCGGCCCTGACGCCCATTGCGATCCTGTCTGTGGGTCTCATGTTCAGACTCCCTGATATCCGCAAGATCCTTACCGCCCTGACCATTGTTATCTTCATCAAATTGATCATGAAACCCCTGCTGGCCGGTTTTCTGGCAAATGTTTTCGGTTTTCCCGAGCTCTGGAAAGAAGTCCTGGTCCTGCTGGCCGCCATGCCGCCGGCCATCCTCGGAGCCGTATTCCTGAGACGTTACGAGGGTGACGCCTCACTGGCCTCGGCACTCCTTCTCGCCGCAAGCCTGGTCAGCTGCGTGACCCTAGTCGCTGTCTTCTGGATGATCGGGTAGGAAACACAAGGGTGGCCACATGTTGACCGACAATCCTGGATGCTACATGAAGCCTTCTATGCGAGCGGTGTAAGGATGGAATCTTCGGGCTAGGCGGAATTCAACCCGAGCAGCTCTCTGGCCTCGTCCACGGACGCGACCTCCCGGCCCACCCCCTGCACCAGCTGCACGGTCTTTTCCACGAGCTCACCGTTGTTCCTGGCCAGCTCCCCCTGGGCCAGGTAGATGTTGTCCTCCATGCCGGTACGGATCATGGCAGCGCCCAGGATGGCGGCCACCGTGACGATGGGGAACTGCGCGCGGCCTGCGGCACAGGCAGAAAAGGTGCATCCCGGATCCGTCATCCGGGCCGTCTCCACCATGTGGATGAGGTTCTTGGCGGTGGCAGGGATGACCTGGCCCGGGAGCCCCATGACGAACTGGAAGTGCAGCGGCTTTTCCAGCACGCCTGCATTGCACAGGAGCTGCGCGTTGTTCATCATGGCCACGTCGTAGATCTCCAGCTCGGGCTTGGTGTTGTTCTCCTTCATGACCTTGCCGAAATAGGCCATGGACGCAAAGGAGTTCATCCAGGGGTAGTCAAGGACCCACTTCCCCGCAGCCGGGCTGTACAGGCCGTAGGTCATGCTTCCCATGTTGAAGGAGGCTATGTCCGGCTTCACACGGGGTACGATGGCGATCCGCTCCTCGTCCGTCATCCCCATGCCCCCGCCCGTGGTGGTGTTGATGATCGCACCGGGGCATGCGGCCCTGGTTTTTTCCACCACCTCTTCAAAGATATCGAGGTCCGCTGTGGGTGCGCCGGTCTTGGGGTCCCTTGCGTGCAGGTGCAGCACCGAAGCGCCCGCATCCACCGCTCTTTTCGAATCCTCGGCGATCTCGTCCGGCGTGACGGGCAGGTAGGGCGTTTGACCTTTCGCCTCACCCCTCTGGGAAAGGCTCCCTGTAACGGCACAGGTAACGATCAACTTTTCCACGGCATCCCCCTTTGATTTGGAATGTTTATTTCCTTCAAGCCGCAGCAGACGTCAAACGCAACATCGGGGCTTAATCGTACATCTTCATCAGGTCGCGGGCGATGATCATGCGTTGAATCTCGCTGGTGCCCCCGCCCAGGGTGTTGGCAATGCTGTCCCGCACGTCACGCTCGATGGGGTACTCCTTCATGTAGCCGTACCCGCCGTGTATCTGGAAGGCGTCCAGGGCATCCATCCGGCTCATCTCGCTGAAGAACAGCTTGGCAATGGACGCCTCCAGCGTGGCAGCCATGCCCTGGGTTTTCATCCAGGCCACCTTGTAGAACATGGTCTTGTAGAGTTCCAGGTGCATCTTCATGTTGGCGAGCTTGTGCTGGATCTCCTGAAAGGCGGCAATGGGCTGGCCGAACTGCACGCGGTTCTTGGCATACCGGACCGCCTCCTCCAGGCGGGCTTCGGAGATCCCCACCAGGGCAGGCAGCATGGTTGCTCGCTCCCACACCAGCGTGCTCATCCCCACCCCGAACCCCTTCCCTACTCCGCCCAGCACGTTTTCATCCGGCACCACGCAGTCCTCCAGGATCAGCTCTCCTGTGGGAGACGAGCGCATCCCCATCTTCGCCAGCTTCCTCCCCCTCTGGAATCCCTCGAAGGTGCTCTCCACGATGAAGGCGGTGATCCCCTTGTGTCCCAGGGACCTGTCCACCGTTGCCAGCACCACGAACACGTCACCGATGGGCGCGTTGGTGATAAAGGTCTTGGATCCGTTCAGGATCCACTTGTCTCCTTTCTTCTCCGCCTTGGTTGCAATGGCCGCCACGTCGCTTCCGGCCCCGGGTTCGGTCTGGCCGTAGCCGCCGATCCACTCACCCGAAGCGAGTTTCGGGAGATACTTCTCCCTCTGGGCTTCGGTTCCCGCCTCCACAATGGGAATCTCGCAGATCACCATGTGTGCGCCCAGGGAGGTGACAAAGCCCACGTCCCTTGAGCCGTGGCCCAGGCCCTCCATGGTGATGCAGATGGTGAGGGGGTCCAGGTCCAGGCCCCCGTACTCCTTGGGGACCACCATCCCCTGGAACCCGAACTCGGCCGCCTTCTTCCAGGCCTCCTGGTCCAGTTCCTCTCTTTCATCCATCTCAGCGGAATTGGGCGCAATGGTTTCCTTGCCGAATTTGTACGCCTGCTCGCGCATGGCCAACTGCTCGTCCGTCCAGGTGAAGTCCATCTCGTTTTTGCCCTTTCTCTATTCCTTGTTAAAAGCCGGTTTCCTCTTCTCCAGGAAGGCGGAGATGCCCTCTTTTGCGTCCTCGGTCTCAAAGATGGCCGAAAAAAGCCGTAACTCATGGGCCACCCCTTCGTACAGGCCCATGCCGGCCGAGGCAATGACCGCCTCCTTGGAGAGCCGGAGCGCCGAGGCAGAGAGCTTGCAGAGTTTCCTGGTCAACGCGGCGACAGCCTGCTCCAGTTCCTCATCCGGCACTACCTTGTTCACCAGACCCACTCGCAGGGCCTCGTCCGCATCCATGGGGTCGCCCGTGAGGATCATCTCCATGGCCTTTCCCATGCCCACCAGGCGAGGGAGCCTCTGGCTCCCTCCGGCACCGGTCATGATCCCCAGGAGGATCTCGGGCTGGGCGAACTTTGCACTCTTGGAGGCGATGCGCATGTCGCATCCAAGGGCGACCTCGCACCCCATGCCAAAGGCCATGCCGTTCACCGCGGCTATGACCGGCTTGGGACACCGCTCCAGGAAATTCGGCGAGAAGAAGCCGCTCAGCACCTCACACACGTCCCCCTGCCCCCCGGGCGATTCGGTCCAGCCCTTGAGCATGTTGATGTCCGCACCGGCCATGAAGGCCCTTCCGTTCCCGGTGATCACAACGACCCGCACCCCGGGATCCGTGGAAAGTGCATCCACGGCATGCTTGAGCTCCTTGGACATGGCTTCGTTGTACGCATTCAACAGCTTGG
>CAZSUQ010000507.1:0-4553 GCA_964609935.1 uncultured Thermodesulfobacteriota bacterium
GCGGTTTGTGTCGGCGGGCCGGATTGTATCCATAGAGCCTTTGGATGAAGAGCGTATCCACGTGCAGGTCGATGACAAAGGCTTCCTCATGCAGCTGCCTCGCTTCGGTGCTGACCACGCGGGTTGTTGCTTTCATTCCGTCTCCTTGATTATTGAACAAAGCCGCTTTTGAGGAAAAAACGGCCGAACATGAAGAGCCCGATGAGAAGGATGGCGGTACCGCTTGCTACGGGCAGCCACGAAAGCCATGCCCTCTCTTTTCCCTGGGGTTTCAACAGGGACCTTGTCCACACGAGAACGAGCCCTACGGTCACCAGAACCGAGGCCAGCCCGAAACTGAAAGCCACGATCATGACGAGTCCGAGGGCGATCTTCTGGAAAGCAACGGCGATAAGCAGGATGGCGAGGGCGGAAGGGCAGGGGACCATCCCGCCGGAGATACCCAGGGAAAGCATTTCCTGCCATCGCACACCTTGTTTTTCCTGATGGGCGTGATGCGAATGCTCGTGGCCCCCAGCAGGGTGTTCATGCCCGCCCTTCTCTGTGCCCTTGTGCCCATGTGGATGCCCGTGAGCATGGGAATGGGGGTGGGCATGGCCTTTTCCCGGCCACCGGGATTTCACCATCCAGGCGCCCAGACCTGCCAGGAGCAGCGCCGAGATCATCTCCAGGTAAGGGAGCATCTGTTCGGGCACAAAATAGTGGGAGGCGCCCAGGCTCGCCACCCCGAGGAGCACCACGCTGCTGACATGGGAGAAGGTGACCAGAAGGCCCAGCAGAACGGCGTCAACGGGTCTGCCGCGGGTGCCCACGAGATAGGCGCCCACGAGCGCCTTTCCGTGGCCGGGGCCGAGCGCGTGAACCGCACCGAGAAGGAAGGCGATCAGGACGGCGACTGGAAGCACCCGCCATTTCGACTCGTCCTGCATCAACAGGGCCTTGAGACGGCCTTCGGCTGAATCCGGAGGAACTTCCTCCTGTGGCGCCGCGTCCTTCCTGAACGGGACAGGAGAACCCGTGGTTTTTTCGTACACGGTTTTATGGTCGAGCTGAAAAGGTTTCCCCTTTCCAACAAGGGATGACCAGAACGGGGCGGGCCGAATCTCCATCTTCAGGCTGCGCAACCCCTCCCAGGTGGACCAGGGCCGACCGTTCTGGGCGTCGATAAGGAATCGCTGGCCGGCCTCTTCCAGGTTGGTCTCTTTCAGCCTGTACTGGGGTGAAACGGAAAGGGAGATGTAGTAGACGCTCTGGTAACTCGCAAAGTTCCTGTTGATCAGGTTGATCGTACCGCCCTGATCCATGGGGATGGCCCCCCGAAGGGTTAGCCTGTACTGGAAGAAGTTGTAGGATCCAAAGCCTGTTCTCTCTTGAACACCGTCCAGCATCTCCAGGGGGATCTGTTTGCCGTTCCAGATGCAGAGCAGCCCCCGGTGCAGGACCCCCATGAGGCGGGAGGTGATGTAGGCGTCCTTGTCAATGCCAGCCGTCAGGCCTTTTGACTGCAGGACACCCAGGTATTGCCGGATCAGCACCGAAGCAGGGACCTCAACGGTGTATTCGATATTCACCTCTCCCGGCTCCAGGTTGACCGCAAGGACATGGCCGAACAGCCCGCTCCCGACATTGTGGGCCTCAGAGACACAGGGGAGAAAGAGCAGGAGTGCGACCAGGAGGAGGGTTCGCGTGTTCACGGGCAACCGGAAAGGTGACAACCGCACTGTCTCGACATGTGAATACATTTCGAGTCGGTCCGTGCGGTTGGACGTGGCCGAAGTGCCACGCCCGAAGGGTTTAGACCATGAGAATGGGCAGAATCCAACGAGTTTTGCAGCCAAGTGTTTTCGATCCGCAGCAGGTGGCTTGTGCAATAAGCGGGCTAGGGATGAGTCAGGTGATGAAAGCAATCTTACGCCTCATGAGGATAGTCAAGGATCCTCCTGGTCAGGCCCATTCCCGAATTTGTCTGTGTGCCGGTCCCACAGAAGAAGGCAAAATCTGCAAGGACATTGAACCCCCTCAGGATGCTTTCGGGCTGGCGGCCGCCAAGGTGAAAGGTGGCGGATCCGGTGAAGCAGGTCAAAGGGCCCCTCTCTCCTTCATGGGGCCTGGCACGGATCCGGAAGTCCGAAAGAAGAAGCTCTTCTTCGATGGCCGTACGCAGGCCCGGGTCCAGGGAGATGAGGGAAAACTCGTTCCACAGGCGCAGGTATCCCTCGAAGATGCTGGCCGGGTCAGGCAGGGGATAGGGGACCCCGGCACGATTGAGCAGGGTGGGGGAGCAGAACTTCAGGGTGACGGAGTGCAGGGAGTCGGAGGCATCCTCCTGCAACTGCTTGTAAGCGATGTCTCCACTCCACCTCTCCGTGGGTGTGGATGAAACAAGGGCCCCTTCCATCAACACCGGTTCGGACTCCATGTCGGCATACAGGAGCCCGCTCTTCTGGGATGGGGCCCAGTTGAGGAAGGCCTGGCGGTGAGCATCCTCGAGCCAGCACAGGCGGATGCGAAAACATTCACGCTTTACGTCCTCGGTCGGCTCTGCCGGGGCGTCTCTGGCCGCCTCCCTTGCTTCACGATCCTCGGTGGACATCAGGGTCGAGAAGGTGTACGGGCGCGGGGCCCGCTCAAGGGCCTGTTTCGGTATGACGGCGGACTCCACGAGCCGTCTCAGCAAGGCCTTGCGCACCACGGGTCCGAGCACCCGGGGATCCGCCGCCTCCTTGGCCTTCAGGACGACGGTCATAGCTACCGGCATTCCGGTCCTCCTCGAGCCGAAATCGGCTCCAGGGTTTGGGGAAAGGGTCAAGCACAACGCCGTTTGGTCGTGTCGGCATATGTTACCTTAGCCTCTTTCCAGGGCTCCGTCCAGCCTGGCAAAAGGTCTAGACAATCAGTATGATTTGTCTTTCCCGTGGCTATGAACGCCCTCTTCAGCGAAAGGGTTTTACCAGAGATGAAGAACCGTGTGAAAGCAATCGGGCTCATGTCCGGGGGGCTGGACAGCATGCTGGCGGCCAGGCTCCTGCAGGAGCAGGATATAGAGGTGATCGGGTACACGTTCGTCACACCCTTTTTCGGTCCTGATGCAGCGCTGCGTGCCAAAGAGCAGATCAAGATCGAGTTGAGAATCGTAGAGATCACGGATCCCTACATGACCGAGGTTTTGAAAGACCCCCGGTACGGGTATGGGAAGAACATGAATCCGTGCATCGACTGCCACGCCTACATGTTTCGCCGGGCAGGGGATCGAATGGAGGACGAGGGTGCTGGGTTCCTCTTCTCCGGCGAGGTCCTGGGGGAAAGGCCCTTCAGCCAGAACAAGGGTGCCCTGAGGGCCGTGGCCAACATGTCCGGCTATGGGGACCGTATCCTCAGGCCCCTGAGCGCAAAACTGCTGGAGGAGACAACCCCGGAGAAAACCGGATTGGTGGATCGCAGCCGGTTGCTGGACATCCAGGGAAGGGCCAGGGGGCGCCAGATGGAACTGGCCCGGGTATTAGGCCTCACGCATTACCCCAAGCCGGCAGGGGGATGCCTGCTGACGGAACCGAACTTTTCCAAAAGGTTGAGGGATCTCTTGAAACACGTTGAAAACCCCTTGACCCGTGACCTCGACCTGCTGAAGGTTGGCAGGCATTTCCGGTGGGATGAACGCTTCAAGGTCGTTGTGGGTCGAAAGCATGCCGAGAACGAAAGGATAGAAGAACTCTGGAAACCGGGTGACATGCGCCTGTGGGTCAAGGGGATTCCCGGGCCCACGGTCCTTGTGCCTTTTTCCTCTGAGCCTCCTTCCCCTGAAGCCCTCCTGTTTGCCGCTCGACTTGCCGTTCGATACAGCGATGCCCCCCGAGACTGCGAGGTGGAGGTGGACTATACGGACGGGGAGAATGAGGGGGTCATCGAAACCAGAGGTTGCAGCGAGGAGATGATCAAGGAGCACATGATTTAGCAGGGCGAGTGTCTTAAAAAGAAGAAGATCACACCCTGAAAAGCTCTTTTCCCTTGACAGCGGCCCGGTCAAATGTTATGGATTGTAAAACCAATGGAACCAGATTAAAATTAACAAATTCAACAACACCAACTACGCCACCCTTGCCTGAATTGACGGTGTTTCCATGTTTCCACAGCTTTCCCGGATCCTCCTGATCGATGGGGATCCTGCATCCTTTTCCGAGATTGTCACACCCTTGAATGGGCGTGGCTTCAAGGCTGTGTGGGCCCGTTCCGCGCGTGAGGGGTTGGAGGCGATTTACAGCAGTGCGCCGGATCTGGTCCTGATCAGACGGGAACTGCCGGATGTGGACGGCCTCCACTTCTGCGCGGAGTTGAAGAACGACGTTGTCCTGCGTCACATCCCCATCATCCTTCTGGACGAGATTCCGTTGCTGGAGGGCGAGATCGAGGCAAGGGAGTCCGGCGCAGACGACTACCTCCTCAAGCCGTTGGACATCGAGGTGCTGGACGGCAGGATCCGGCAGATCTTCCGCCTGGGAACCCTGGGGGTCAACTGCCACCCGGTTACCGGGTTGCCCAGTTACAACACGGTCTAT
>CAZSUQ010000508.1:0-4549 GCA_964609935.1 uncultured Thermodesulfobacteriota bacterium
CGTGTTCTTCATCGCCGGCCTGGTTCTCCTTGCAGGCTCGCTGATCTCGCTGCTGAAGATCGTGACCGCCTTCACCATCGCCCATGCCGTTTCCCTCACCGCACTGGCCCTCGGTCTCGTGAAGGCCGCGCCCCGCTCGGTGGAGGCGCTCGTGGGGCTTTCCATCTTCGTGATCGCCGCGGAGGTCTTCATCCGGTGCTCCCCTGCCCGGCAGGCCCGGCAGGGGCGGGTGGCGCTGTGCGTGCTTCTCCTTCTGGCCGTGATCCCTGCCGCACTGGGAGTGTTCCGCATCGCGCCCCTGGCGCTCTTCGGCTTTGCGCTCATCAACCTCAGTCTCCTGGGGCTTGGAAGAAAGGGAGAGGGCGCGCTCATCCCCTGGATACACGCATCGGTCTTCGGCCTCATACACGGCATGGCCATTGCCGGCACTTTGGGCACGCTCGACAGGGGTGTGGGCGATGGATCCATCCTTAGAATCGTGCTGGGATTCAATCTCGGCGTGGAGTTCGGGCAGGCGCTGATCGCTGTTGTCCTGTTTTTCCTTTTCAGCGGACTCGTCCGCATGTTAGAGTACCCGCAGTTGACGAAGGGATACGCCCGGGAAGCGGCCGCCTCGGCCCTGATCGCTGTCGGCACTTACTGGTTTGTGGGCCGCGCACTGATGTGAAAGGAGTGAAAAAATGCTCAGACGCTTTCTTCCGGTCCTGGTGCTCATGTTCTCTTTTCTGGTTCTTGCCACGTGCAGCCCGAAAACGGAACACATCCAGCCCAAGCCGTCCATACCGGAGTACACGCAGAAGCGTGTGCCGGGTGATGCGGAGCAGATCCTTTTCGGTGACCTCCACGTGCACACCACCCTCTCGGTGGACGCCCTGGCCTGGAACCTGCCGGCCAACTACAAGGGCAAGGGGATCCGCCCCCTGTCCGAAGCGTGCGACTTCGCCCGTTTCTGCTCGGGCATCGACTTCTTCTCCTCCACCGACCATGCCGAGAGCCTGACCCCTCCCAACTGGCAGAGCGTGAAGGACGACGTCCGCGAGTGCAACGCCATGGCAGGCGACCCGGAGAATCCTGAGCTCGTGGCCTTCACCGGATTCGAGTGGACCCAGCTCGCGGATGGATATCAGGACTATTACGGCCACAAGAACGTCATCTTCAAGGAGACCTCCGAGGATCAGCTCCCGGTACGTCCCATTGCCTCCAGGCCCTTTCCTATTCCGAAGAAGTCGGCAAGGCGCCTGCTGCGCGTGCTGGCACCCGTGTCGGATCCCCTGCACGCAGGCGCCTACGTCCGCATGGTGAACCTCCTGAACACAGTGGCCAAGATGACTCACTGCCCTGAGGGCGTGCCCGTACGCGAGCTTCCTCCGGACTGCCTGGACCTGGCGCCCACGGCTGCCGCACTTTTTGACCGGCTCGACGAATGGGGATTCGACAGCCTGGTCATCCCGCACGGAACCACCTGGGGGCTTCACGTCCCGTACCTGGTGGACTGGTCCCACCAGATCGATGAGAACGATCCGCGCTACCAGCGTCTGATCGAGGTCTACTCCGGTCACGGAAACCTGGAAGAGTACCGGGAATGGCGGAGTGTCAGGGTGGACGAGAACGGTGAAT
The DNA here is from genome assembly GCA_964609935.1 of uncultured Thermodesulfobacteriota bacterium. GTDB lineage: Bacteria > Desulfobacterota > DSWW01 > DSWW01 > DSWW01 > CAYTRL01. The sequence continues at coordinate 1,618 of CAZSUQ010000508.1, forward strand.
GGGTCTGTCCCGAGCCCACGGACAACTACCTCCCCTGCTGCTGGCAGGCCGGGGAGATCGCCCGCAAGCGCTGCAGCGGCTCCCAGGAAAAATGTGAGAAGGTCGCGGCCGAGGCGCGACGGAAATTTTTAGAGAAGGATTTCCTTGGACACGACACCATCAAGGCCGATCCGGACGAGTGGCTCGACTGCGGGCAGTGCAGGGACTGCTTCAAGACCGCCTTCTCCCATCGCCCCGGCATGAGCGCCCAACGCGCGCTGGCAGTGACCGGCAAGGACGGCAAACAGCTCAAGTTCGGGTTCATTGCATCCAGCGACACGCACAAGGCCAAGCCAGGCACCGGGTACGCCGCCCTGCGTGATCAGACGGACTTCTCCGCCGGCCGGAACTGGTGGTACGTGAGGATGCAGAAGCGGGCGACAAGGGCCATTCCCTGGGAGTTCGAGCGGCAGCAGAGCTTCTGGTACACGGGCGGACTGGTGGCCGTGCACGCAGAGGGTCGCGACCGGGACAGCATCTGGCAGGGTCTGGTGGACAAGCACACCTACGGCACCTCCGGTGTCCGCATCCTCCTCTGGTTCGACCTGGTGAACTACGCGGACGATGGCGACGTACCCATGGGCTCCGACGTGACCCAGGCGGGCCCACCCCGGTTCCGGGTCAAGGCCCTGGGTTCCCCGGTTCTCAACCCCGGCTGCCCGCAGGTGCTGGTGGACGCCCTGGGACAGGAGTTCATCGATGATGTGTGCGACGGGCAGTGCTACAATCCCAGCAACAGGCGTCATCCCATCGTGAGGATCGAGGTGGTGAAGGTCAGGCAGCAGGTGGACCCGGAAGAAGAGACCGGGTCGCTCATCCAGGATCCCTTCCTCGTCCTGGAGTGTGAACCCGGCAAATCCCTCTGCGAGGCCGCGTTCGAGGATCCGGCCTATGCCGGCGAGGATCGAACCGTTGCCTACTATGTGCGCGCCATCCAGGAGGAGACCCCTTCGGTGAATGCGCAGACTTTCAACTGCACCTATGAAGACGGGGAATGTGTTGACATGGATCCCTGCAGATCACTCCCGGATCATGAAAAGAACTCGTGCATGGGTGTTGCCGAGGAACGCGCCTGGTCGAGCCCGATCTACCTCACACCACCGGGCGCCTGAAGGAGGAGGGGCCATGGGCAAAAAAAGGGTAAACCGCTCGCATCACAACTCGGTGAGGCAGGAGGTTGCTTCGTCGCTTTCACTCCTCGTAACCTCTGCCATCTACACGATGGTGATCCTGCTGCTGTGCAATTCGTCCAAGCCCGTTTCCACCGCTGGACCGCATACAGCCGCCGGGTGAGGCCGACCACGGCTCAGGATCGTGGAAGGAACCCTACTATGCTACAATGATGTAGAGATAGGAGGGCCAAAAATGTGTTCTTTCCGGAGATCTTATCCCTTCTCACTTTTCTTCTCTGTTGTGATCCTTCTTTCCATGTGCATCGCTGCACAGGCTTCTCCACCTCTTTATTACGGGAGGGTGGATTTCCAGGCCGGCGAGGGGCCCGAATCCGTAGCCGCAGGGTATCTGGATGGAGACGGCAACCTGGACCTGGCCGTGGCAAATGGCGGCGGAAATGTCTCTGTGCTGCTGGGCAATGGAGATGGCTCCTTCCAGAGCCCTGTCAACTACACGGTGGGCGACGGGCCCATTTCGCTGGCCATGGAGGACCTGGATGGAGACGGGGCCCTGGACGTGGCCGTGGTGAATGAGCAGAGCAACGATGTCTCTGTGCTCCTGGGGAACGGGGACGGCACCTTTTCGAGCCCTGTGAGCTACGAAGCGGGCAATGCGCCGAGCTCGATAGCCGTGGGTGACCTGGACGGAGACGGTGCCGTGGACCTGGTCGTTGGGAATGGCAGCACTGTGGTTGCAGAGAGTTTCGATCTATCTTCGGTCCCGATGAACCAGGGGGATTCACTCTACTTCATTGTGGACCCGGACGAGGGGCTCGGCTGCGATTCCACCGCCCTCGACGTGACGATTCAGGGTGGGCTGACATGGAACCTGGCATCCGACTTCCGCCTGTCCCCGGATCAGGCGAACCCGAACCCGGACAGCCACGGCAATCCCGAGGTCTGGCACTTCATGGAGAGTGCTACGCTCGCGCGCGACCCGTTGACCTACACCCTGCTTCCCGACTTCATTACCGACGCGCTCGATGTGGAAGGCCTCCAGCAGTGGCAGGGAACCGAACCCAGCAACGTCCACTTCCTGCCGGAAATCGGCATCAACGCCACCGGCCTGGTGCAACGGCTGGGGGGGAGAATCTGGGAGCCCGATGTCATCCGGGTCCATCCCTTCTCGAGCAAGCTGGCTGTGACGGGTTGGCAAAGCCCGATCAACGGCCCGGTGAGCATCCAGGGTTCGTTCAGTGACATGCACCCCGACTGCGGAGACGGCGTGGCCTGGTTCGTCGAAAATAGTGGCGGTACGCTAGCACAGGGTACGGTGATCAGCCGGGGGGGGTATTCCGTGCTCATGGGCAACGGGGATGGTTCGTTTCAACCTGCGGTCCACTACGCGACCCCATGCTGCTGGCCCAAGTCGGTAGCCCTGGAGGACCTGGACGGAGACGGGGTGCTGGACCTGGCCACGGCGAACGGGGGGGAGAGCGTTTCCGTACTTCTGGGCAATGGGGACGGCACCTTTGGGCCTCCTGTGAACTATGATGCGGAAAGGATCTCCAGATCCATCGCCATAGGAGACCTGAACGGAGACGACCACCCGGACCTGGCCGTGGCGAATCGGTACAGGATCTCAAACTACCAGGGAAGCGTTTCGGTGCTTCTGGGCAACGGGGACGGCACCTTCCAGAGCGCGGTCAACTATGATTCCAAAAAATGAACACAATAGTTAAAGATGTGTTAACTGGATGGAGATGACGACAATTAACTGG
>CAZSUQ010000509.1:0-4546 GCA_964609935.1 uncultured Thermodesulfobacteriota bacterium
CCGCTCGTTTTTGCGGATCAGCTTGTTGAGCTTGGGCATCAGCTCCTTCCAGGGCTCCAGAAAGGCGGGCTTCAGGTCATCGGGCAGTGCGTTAAAAAACTTGGTGGTGACCAGGATCGCCGCCGGTGTGTAGGCAAAGGTTCCCTCGGTCATGTAGCGGGCGTGGGTGTGCCACTGGAGAGCCACGGTGGTGTAGTAGGGCCCGAAAAACGAGTCCACCATACCCACCTGGAGAGACTGGAGCACGTCGGGAAGCTGCAGCGGGATCAGGGACCGATAGCCCATCTCGGAGAAAACTTCCGCCACGATCTTCTCTCCGCCCCACACCCACATCTTCGTCTTGCACATATCATCCAGGCTATGGATCTCCTTGGAGGAGTACATCTGCACGAACCCCACCTCCAGCCAGGTCAGGACCTCGTACCCCTTTTTACGAAAGATGGCGTTCAGGCTTTTCTCCAGCCGTTCCAGGACATAGTCCTTTTCCTCGTAACTGTCGAAGATCATGGGCATCTCCAGGACCTTCACCGGCGGCGCGATGATCCCCAGGCCCATGAGCGTGAACCCGCCCCCCTGCAGCTGCCCGTGCCGGATCTTCTTGATCTCGTCGATCTCGTCCCCCATCACCCCGCCGTAGTACCAGATGACCTTGATCCGCCCCTTGCTCCGTTTCTCGATCTCGGCCTTGACCTCGTCCCCCACATCGGACCAGCCGGTCCCACGGGGTGCGATGACCGCCAGTTTGCACACGATCGGCTTCTCCCCGGCCCGGACGGCGGCGGTTCCCAGCAGGCACAGGACAAAAACAAAGACCAGGGTCCACACCCCGGTCCGGAGATACGGTTTCAGGTAAGCCGGCATCGAGTCCCCCCTTTTCATGGATGTCATCTTTCCCCTGAAGCTGGCATTCCGGAACGGCACATGTGTGTCGTTGTAAAACGATTCGCCGCAGCATGTCAAATCCTTTTTTATAGAGAAGACAATGCTTTACGGCTGCACTTTACAGCCCGGGTCGACCGAACCATCCCCTTGAACGATCAAGGTTATCCGGATAGAGCGGGCATGAATTCGGTCTTGGACTGCTATTTCTTAGCCGAAAATCGACCATACAACGAGAGGCAGGGCATCCGGATGGAAGGCAATAGATCCGTTTTCTCGTCCTGGATCGAGACGGTTAACATTGTGGGGGCACGGGGAACCGTGTATGCTCTTCGCCGAGAAATAAAAACCTCTTCACAGGATCCTGAAACCTGTTGTCACAGCCGCCCCCTGCGACCGAACACAGGGCAGGGCGGCACAGAGGAAACCATGGACCTGGCCACATGGAACGAATGGGGGGAGCGGGCCCTCCAGGCACTGGCCTCCAACGGACTGTACCTGTTCCTCCTGCTGGGGCTGGTTTTCTGCCTGGGGTTGGCTCTTGCCCTGCTCCTGCGCCGGGGACAGGCCCGCACGGCCCGGGATCTGGCCGACCGGATGCTCCAGGAAAGCGAGGTCCGGCACAAGGCGGACCTGGACGCGGTTCTGGAGCGGATGCGGGAGAGTTTCCGCGGACTCTCCCTGGACGCACTGTCCGCCTCCACGGAAGAGTTTCTCAAGCTGGCCCGGGAGAAGCTCGAGTCGGAAAGAAGGGTGTCGGCGCAGGAGCTGCAAGGGAAAAAGGAGCTCATCGACCAGCAGCTCGAGCGCATGAACACGGGGCTGGAAAACGTATCCCGCATGGTGAAGGAGTTCGAGCAGGACCGGACCGAGAAGTTCGGTACCCTCACCGGCCAGCTGAAGAGCACGGGGGAACAGACCGCAAGCCTGCTGAAGACCACCGATCTTCTCCGGCAGGCCCTGGCCAGCTCCCGGGTCCGGGGCCAGTGGGGAGAGAGGATGGCCGAGGACGTCCTGCGCGCGGCCGGTTTTCTGGAGAACGTGAACTACCTGAAGCAGAAGACGATCCAGGGACCCGGGTCCCGGCCGGATTTCACCTTTCTTCTGCCCCGGGACTTCCGGCTCAACATGGACGTGAAATTCCCCCTGGACAACTACCTCAAGTATCTCGAGGCGCCCTCGGACCTGGAAAAACAAAAGTTCCTCACCGATTTTCTCAAGGACGTGAAGAACCGGGTCAAAGAGGTCACCACCCGGGAATACATCAGCCCGGAGCAGAACACCCTGGACTGCGTGCTCCTGTTCATCCCCAACGAGCAGGTATACGGTTTCCTGCACGAGCAGGATAACTCCATCCTGGAAGGAGCCCTGAAAAACCGCGTGGTCCTGTGCTCGCCCGTCACCCTGTTCGCCGTGCTGGCTGTGATCCGGCAGGCGGTGGACAACTTCACCCTGGAGCAGACCTCCAACGAGATCCTGTCCCTGTTCGGCGCGTTCAGAAAGCAGTGGGAGGAGTTCAAGAAGAAGCTGGAGCTGGTGGGCAGACGGATCGGGGACGCGCAGAAGGAGTTCGATGCCCTGACCACCACCCGCCGGCGGCAGTTGGAGCGACCCCTCAGAAAAATCGAAGATATGCGGACCCAGCGAAACCTGCCTGCCGCCTCCCAAGACGAACCGGAGGAGGACCCCCTCGAGGAAGAGCGGATCGAAGACGGCTGACAAACACGAATTTCCCAGCGAAGTCAGGGGGCCGAGACAGTCTGCCCTGCGTTACCCCCGGCTGCCTGTCCGGGTCAAGAATCCAGCTGACAGGATAGATTTCCCATCGATTTGCTCCCTCCCCCGCAGTGTTTGTTCTCCCCTGATCTTGAGGGGATAGACTGCGTATTTCGCGGTCTATCCCCTTTCAGAATTTCCCTTTAAAGAATCGAATAAGAACTTGATTTGATACGATACATTTAATACGGTAAGGCAAAATATTGCCTGGCAAACGCCGTCTTTTTCGCGGGGTTTGCCAGGTCGTTTTCTGGCAGTTCAATAAATAGTTACAGACACTATGAACTTTCTGGTTGCCTCGTGAATGTGTTGTCTGAAGTGCTTGGGTTTTGAAATCACGGTTTCGGCGATTGGCGTTGCTTTGAAAATATACCTGTGCACCTGGTGGTAGTTGTGCACGACTGGAGCGGATAGGAATTTGCTTCGAGACGAGAAGAGAATAGCCCATTGGAATTGTGTGGCAAGAAGAAAAACACACAAGATGCTGTGGTATTGATCGACGCGGGTCCCACGAGGCGGAGAAGAGGAAGCAAAACGGAAGGCTGTGTGGGTCCGGAAGGTCCAAATCACCCGGAAAATGGGAGACAACGGCAAAAACCGGGCAGACGGGTTCGTCGAGAGCAAGGCCGGGCAAGCCCCCGGGCCGTCTCAGAAGTCCCACTGCGGAGGTGGGAGCTGGTTGAACTCGTCCTCGTAGGAAAAGGGCAACTGCGAGAAGGAGGAATCAGACGGGCCATGGGGAACGGGAGGGGAATGGGCCCTGGGTGCGGGCCGGGCGTTGGCGAGCCAGAGACCGAGGTGCTCCAGGATCCTGCGGATGACAAGGGAGTCGTTGATAAACGCGACAACTCTCATGGTTCCGTGGCATTTCGCACATACAAGGGGATCCGTCTCGTAGATTTTTCGCGCCCAGAACCTGTTCCAGGAGGAACTTCCTCACGCGCATGGAGCATGCACCGGCCACGGCCTCGACGGCCTTAACGGCCGTGGTCAGGCAGGGAGAGGTAAGCACGATGCACGTACCGGTTTCCTGCCGCGCGCGCCATCTTACACATTCGGCCAGGTTTTCAAGCGTCCTTCTTTCCGCCGGCCCCACCGGGATCTGGTGGATCTCCACAGCGGGCTTGATGATTTCCTCGAGCTTGGAATTCTGGAACAGGTGCCGGGTTTGAACCTGTGCGGCCTTCTCCAGGTTATGTGCCCGCAGCACCAGATTTCCACCCTCTTCCTCCCCGACCGCGTCGTGGATGGCCATGAGGAGGGTGTTCTTGATCAGGCCGCCTGCAAACACGTATTTCCCGGCCATCTTCCCGAAATCCACGTCCGGGGCAACCTCGGCAAAGGGTGGTACGAGTCCCTGCCACAGCAGCTTCCGCTGCGCGATGTCCGGGAGCCCGAACCGGACCTTCATGGTGATGCGCCGGTCCAGGGCCGGGTCGAGTCTGAGCACCCTGTTGGTTGTTAAGACCGTGATGCACTGCGCTTTTTCCAGTTCCACGAGGAGGACCATGCTCTCGTAGGAATCCTGCCGGAACATATCGTCACACTCGTCGAAGAACACGATGCCGTCCGTAAGCCGCGCTTCGTTCATCACGTACTTAATGACATCCTCCATGGATACATTGAACCTCCTGGCGGTCTCCAGGTTCACGCTCAGAAGGGGTTTGCTCAGCTCATTGGCAAGGGCGTGAGCCATCATGGTCTTGCCGGTGCCCGACGGGCCGGCGAACAGGTACGCCAGGCCAGTGCCGTACCCGTAGTGGTGGCGCATGCGGGAGGCGGTATCGCTTGCCTGGAGCCGCAGGAAATTTTGGGCCTGGGAAATGATCTCCCTCTTTGTCCCCTCATTGAACACCACCTGGTCGAAGGGCACCGTGGGGTGGATACGGGA
>CAZSUQ010000510.1:0-4545 GCA_964609935.1 uncultured Thermodesulfobacteriota bacterium
GGTTGGGCCAGTGAATGTCTCCCAGGCAGCAGACGGGGAACGGAAACGGGACTTCATCATGCACGATGGAGTGTAGCAGCGTAACCGGGATGTCCCGCTGCGCCCGAACGACTTCGGCAGCGGTCCGAGCAGCGCGATAGGTGATGCGATGATCACCATGAGCATCCCAGAAGGAAGCCGTGATCATAAGGAGGTTTTCTGCATTCGGAGGGACCAGTCTGGGAAGAAGGTCCACGACATGGCTTACCGCCCGTTCGCCGACTTCGGTCAGCACGTCTACCCTTTGGCCGTTTTCATAAGCGGACTCTTTCACGAGCCCCTGGTTCGGATAACGAAGAAAATGAAGGCGGGAAGATGGGATGCCCAGGGCCTGGCAGGCGGCGCGTGCTTCCTCCTCTCTGAGCTCCATGATCTTTCTTTTTCTCTCTTCCTCGCTTTCCTCCCTGCACGGGCCAGGAAACAGGAGCCCGTCCCCTGCGGTGACGTAGAGGATCTCGATCCTAGTGCCTAGGTCGCGTGCGGCCCTGGCAAGCATTCCACCGGCAATAATGGTTTCATCGTCCTGGTGAGGGGAAACGAAGATAAGGCTGGAAATCCCATTGTCTTCTCCTCCCTGCGTGGCTTCCCCGCATCCCGTTGACATGGCCGACAGCACGAAGAAGGAGATAATCCATAGAAGAGGCTTCCTCCCGGAAGGGATTTTTTTAGCCATAGCAAGACCCCTTTCCTAGTAAACCGAAATCCTGCTGGGCATTATAATCGAAAATTATTAAGATCCAATATATTGTTCAGACTGCCTCGATCCTGCAGGGTATGATTCAGTGATATGGAGTGGCTGTCAGCGAGATCTTTTCTATGTGACCTTCCCCCCTAAGACTGGCCTACTGGAAGCCTCGATTTTCCTAGTAGTTTCAGTACCCCTTGCAGGCATCCGTCACCCGGTGTCGTAGATCCGAGCGTTAAAACTCAAGGGGAAGGGGTGCCACCACTGTTCCGGAAATTTTGTGTGCCCGATAGCGAAAGCGGTTCCAAAAAGGTAGCTTAGAATATTCTTCATTTTGTCATGAGCCTCCTGTCTCCCTCTTCTTCGAACACGTTCTCCCCCCGGTGAAGCAGTTCGAGGATTCGTCTTCCGGCCTCCTTGCGAGTAAGAATCGACGGCATCTCTCTGTCCCGGGCCTGGCCCTGCCTTCGCACGGGCGGAAGAATAGCGTCCTGGCCGGCCGGGCTGGCTATGCCGTCGCCATCGACGTCCAGATAAACGGGATTGGTGAATCCCAGGGCACGGGCGCCACCGGGAATCTCCGGAACGAGCAAATCATCGAGAGTCGTTTCTTCGGTCACCGTCAGCGTCGTCACGGGAACGACAGGGTAGAGCGTTCCAGAATGTCCCGGTGTTCCGTGCACAACGGCAATGACCCACGCGTCGCGCATGCTGGAGACCGGAATTGTAATGTTTGTCTCATATCGTTCCGAGCCACCGACTGAGACCGTCTCGCGTGCGAACCCGTCGAGGGTTTCCAGGTCGAGTACGATTTCAGGAGTGAGGTTTTCCGGCGTGAAAAGGTCCAGGGTCCCCAAGGGGTCCGCGCGGGCGGGTGTGCCGACGAAGACCATGATGCGGTCATATTCGGCCCAGGTGGGACTCTGTATGCGCAGGTCGAAGAGCGCGGTGCCGTCGATAGGTCCACCAAGGATGGTGGTGCTCAGGGTTTCGCCGAGTCCTGCAACGGCGACGGCCGAGGGCTCGGGGTCATCGTCACGTAAGATGGCTGTCAGGAAGAGACCGGTTGATCCGACGAGTCGTTGGGCGTTGATGGCCGTTACAAAGGCCTCCCTGAATGCAAGCAGCTCTTCGCCCGAAATTGTTCCCAGGACCACGGGATCGTCGTTCGTAATTTGAACGTAGCTTCTGCCCCAACCTGCCGCACGCACGACCTTCTCATGGCTGTCACTGACGCTCGTACCGGCCACGCGTTGGCCGAGATGCAAAAGGGCAAACCAGTCGTTCAAGAGCTTGGTGAAATTCACGAGATCGGGCTCATTCTGAATCTCCAGAGCCGTGAAGCTTCCGGGCACGAACAGATCCGCCCCCGGAGCCATACGGATCTGTGTGGGGTCGATCCCTGTTTCCTCTAAAGTACCGAGCCTTGAAAAATCCAATTGAACGGACTGAAAATATCCCAGAAGAAACGAGCGTGCGTGGTTCACCTGGAGCACCTGTGTCCCTGGATGGATTTTTTCTATGGCTTCGAAGAATTGTGCAGGGGTCAGCCCGTCGAGATCGGCCGGTAAAGAACGGTCTCCTCCGGTGACCTCCACTGGGACATCCTTCATGGAGGCATGGTTTATCGCGCCGCCCGTGCGGCTATCCGGGTCCAAGGTGAGTGGCCAGGCGTTGAAATGTCCATAGGCGGCTGTAGTCACCTCCAGGCCCGCCATGTGGACAACTCGATCCTGAAGACCCAAGCGGTGGATGACCGGAGAAAGGTCTGAGATCACCTCGTGGTCCGTCGGAACCAGCACCTCCACACCGCTTGCCACAAATGCGCGCACCCGGTCCTCGTTGGCCAGTTGGGAATCAAACGATCCCAGCTGATGGAGGTGAAAGTCCGACGACAGGTATCCGGTTGTGTCGACAACGCGTGTAAGATCGGCCTGCAGAGTACCGTTATCGCCCGGGGCGATAACAATCCTCTCCACGTGCAGGTCGTACTCAGGGCCGTGAGAGATGAACACCTGATATTCGCCGGGTTCAATCTCTACGATTTGATCCATGATGAGAAAGTAGACCTGAGCGACACCCGGGACTTCTCCGTCTGAGGTGATGTCCATGAGCGCGCTCTTGCCGGGTGTGGGATCAATGCCAACAAGTGTCACTTTGCCTGGTATGGTAACTGGGTTGTCTGAAGAAAGGTCACGGATCTCGATACGTAGCGTTCCGGTCCGTTTCAGGGTGAGGTCCTGTTCAACCGTCTCTCCGTTGATGACGGTTACGGGGATGGGAGTCAGGAGTGATGGACGATTGTCCGAGCCGAAGTCAAAGGCCTGTGCAGCGATGAGGCCGTACTCACCCGGCGGCAGATTCCCTCCAAACCGTCCCTCGTCATCGGTGGTGAACTGGGTAATGGGGCGGTTGATGGCCCCGTCCTCAAGCGCAGTGATCCTTACACCCGGGAGCGGCACGCCGGTGCTTTCTTCACGAACAACGCCTTGGACCCGCGCTGTATCTGCGTTCTGTAGCTCGTACACAGCTTCAGAGACCGAGGATAGAGAGGCGCTCCCCACGATGAACCATCGGGTCCAGGTTCCTGACTCTCCAGGTGGGAGGATCAAGAAAGGGATGTTGCTCGGATCAGGCAGAAAAACATCCAGGGGATCCGTTGAGCCCGTAATCATCAGCACCGCGCCTCCGAAGAAAACGAGGAACGTATCAGGTTCTCCGGTCAGGGCGTCACGTTCAGGCATGTAACCGTAGGAGATCTTCCGTCCGGCGAACCCCAGCCAGTCTATCGTGGAAAGGAACGTCTCCCCGAATCCATGAGATGTGCCGAGAGAAGCCGGGATAAACCATTCCAGGTCTCCTCTTGGGTCGATGATGTCGCCCACAGGCGCATAAAACGTCTCTGACTCGTTGTTCGTGATCGTGGTGGTAATTTTGACGTAAGGAACATCTGGCTCGAGCGCGTAGCGAGTAACGATATCCAGATCAGCCGATAGATCGGGATAGTAAAACGAAGGGCCTTCAAAGGGACCGATGCCGTTCTCTACGAGGTCAAGCAGGAACGGCGTCAGAGGACCTGCTGCCTGGAGCGCCACACGGATGATGCCGGGAGCGTCAAGGAAGTCAAACAGGTCCGCGGGGCCCCGTGCTTCAACTACACTTGCTGTGGTCTTGCTTCCCGGCTCCACAATCTTTACCGCCTCAACTCGTGGGCTCATGCCCAATAGGAAATGCGGCGTGACTTCACCGAAAGCATCGAATCCGGTTTCAGCTGTCTCTCCCGCCCACCCTGCGTCGATGATTGTGCCGCCAAAAGGTCCAAGGCCCACATCTCTCCCGGGAGCCTGTATGATCAATTTGATCTCCGAGTTTGCCATCGCGACGTCGCCGATCCGTCCTGTAACCGCAGATCCTTCGATTGCCGGGTTGAAAAGATCCTGGGCTGCGGTTCGGGCCGTGATGACGCGTGCACCGAACAAGGGGTGTGGGAGATCATCGCCGCCGCCACCGCCATTACCGTTGCAGGCGATGAGAAGCAGGCAGGATGTCGTCGATAATCTGTACATAAGGTGCTTCAAGCGCGTATTCATCGTTCCGATCCTCGGTGTTCTCTGAAAAACTTGGTTGCCTCTTGGTTAAGCCGCCCAGGGTTTTCGGGAGGTTCGGTTATCTGAGTCCTACTACTCGGGTGGAAGGTCATTTCCTCAATTCAGCAGGAGTCCCTATACAATTATACTGAAGAAGGCACGGTTGACACGTCCCCGCCATTTCTCTAAATGATTCATAACGCAATAATGCCGCCTCGACAGCTTTTCGTCGAG
>CAZSUQ010000511.1:0-4543 GCA_964609935.1 uncultured Thermodesulfobacteriota bacterium
GCCAGGAACAGTAGACGCGGATATCTATGAACGCTGTCTGGTGCGGATTGGCGTTTTCAACAATGCGCTCGGCGGTAGTGAAGAGATACTTGGGCAAATCACACGAGAGATTCACAACATCGCAGGGAACTTCTCACTGAGTGAAGTGGAGCGCGGAGAACAGCTCCAGCAATTAGCTGACAATAAGATTCGGTTAATACAGGAACAGGAAGACCTCGAAGAGAAACAGCTTGAGCTATTCGGTATCCGTCTACCCCGAGACCGAATGGAGAGAGAAATTAAACAGGCATCGAGTTTCTGGCTGTCTCCCTCTTCGATACGCAGGCTAATAACGATTTACCTTCAACGGGCTTGTGGAAAGGAGCAAGAATTTATACTCGGCGAGAAGTCACTAAAAACACTTCGTCTGTCGCAAGAGTCAAGGAACAATTTGTTGCGGGATTTTCAAAGGCTTCCGCGCCAGAACACGTCGGCATATCGAGAATGGGAAAATTGGGTTAAGGGCGGAAACCCTCATCTCCTTATGACCTTCGAATCCGAGTGCGCTTCGCAACATCCCGAGGCCGTTTTCATTATGCCCCTCCATCCCCTGGTAAAACAGGCGGCCATGGCATTCGATACCAGGAAGCGAATCTTCACAGCCTTGAAGGTAAATAGCAATGCGGTCCCGAAAGGCAGATACGAATTCGCCATCTACCAATGGCGATTCCATGGGATTAGGGAGGACCAGGTTTTACGACCGGTTGCCTCCTCAGAAACGGTGACCGAACATCTTCCAGGTCTTCTTGAGAAGGCAGAAAGAGATCCGACTGGACGAGTCGATGTCGCAGATCCCGCCATATGGGATGGTCTGGATGCTGAGCATCACAAGCTGTGGTCTGACGCGCGTACAAAGCATCAACGACGAACCCAGGAACTAGCTGAATATCGGAGGGAGAGTTTGGCAACGAGCCACAAAGCCCGAATCGCTCTTCTCGAAGAACAATTCAATCAGGCCAGTAATCAGAAGATTCAGAAGATGCGCCGGTCCCAGATCGCCGCGGCGGAAGCCGATTATGCACGCCGTATTCAGGAACTGGATATAGCAATGGAGAGAGCAGAAGTAACGACCGGACCAGTTGCCTACGGTGTAATCCAAGTCGAGGAGAGCACGACATGAGTTTTCTGGACGACCTTTATAAAAGGCGTAAGAAACTCGCCGATGTCCTTGCTGACGAGGAGTATTCTGGTATCCGGAAGATTGTCGAAGAGCTCTATCCCGACCGTGCGCACTTCATTTACGAGCTGCTTCAGAATGCCGAAGACGTTGGCGCTAGAGAAGCCAAGTTCGTGCTGGAAACAGATCGACTTGTGTTTGAACATGACGGGCGTTCCTTTGATGACGAGGATGTGGAGGCTATAACGAACATCGGGAAGGGTACGAAGGCAGATCAAGAAGACAAGATCGGTCGGTTCGGTATCGGATTCAAAGCTGTGTTCGCATACTCCGAAACGCCGCACATTTGGTCACCGACCTATACCTTCAAAATTATGGACTTGGTGCTTCCGTCCGAGATCCAAAATAACCTACAGATTGGTCGGAAGACTCGGTTTGAGTTCCCCTTTGACAATCCCAAGAAGTGTCCGGAGGATGCGTACGATGAAATAAGGATCGGACTGGATGAGTTGGCCGAGACAACCCTCTTGTTCTTGTCGGGATTGGAATCGATCAGTTGGCAGATCGGTCAGCAGGTTACTGGGGAGGTAATGCGAATCGAACACTCCGATCACCATATTGAGGTTCTTAGACAGTCAGACGGAACGGCCGTCTCAAGCGCTCACTTCCTGCGTTTTATTGATGCTGTTGACGGCTTGAAGACACAGCGTGTGGCTATTGCCTTTGATCTCGACTTCTTGCCCAACGTTACCGCGTTTGAAAACAGGAAGTCACTGGCAAATCAACTGAAGATTGTTCCCGCCAGTGCGGGACGAGTCGCCGTGTACTTCCCAGCGGACAAGGAAAATTCCGGGCTTCGCTTTCATCTTCACGCGCCCTTCGTTCCAGAATTGAGTCGAGCCAGTATTAAGGAAACACCAGCGAACTTTCCATTATTCGAGAAACTTGCACAATTAGCTGCATCTTCCTTACATGAAATACGTGATCTGAAACTGCTGACGGGGGATTTTCTCGGGGTGTTACCCAATCCGCAGGATACCATCCCACTACGGTATCAGCCGATTCGCGATGCCATCATCGCCGAGATGAATAATGAGCCGCTGACACCAACGCATGCGAAGTCGTACGCACCCGCAAGACAACTTCAGCAGGCCAAAGCTTCGCTCAAAGCACTTCTGTCCGAGAAAGACTTGGAGTGTCTGATTGAATACGACAAAGGACCGCCGCGATGGGCGATCGGCGCATCTCAGAAGAACAGCTTGCAGGATCGCTTTCTTTCCTGCTTGGCGGTGGCTAAGTGGGATGTGGATAACTTTGTGGAATTGCTTGTAAAGAAGACGTCAACTAATCCTGGTCGTTTCTCCTATTTTACAGAAATGGTTGAAGGGCCTGATGATGAGTTCATGGCATGGCTTGTCGGAAAGTCAGAAGAGTGGCACCAGCAGATGTTTGCTCTCCTTTACGAAGACTTCCTCGTGGGGGGTGACTCTAGGAGAAAACAGTCAATAGAGCGGCTAAAGACGTTACGAATCGTCCGCATCAGCAACGGAAACTATAGCGTCGGAACGAAGTGCTTTTTCCCGAGTGATGGAGCCGATAATGACGAAGTCCTACCGCGCGTAGCGAAAGGCATTTTCTCGTCCGGAAAGAACAAAATCCAGCAGGAGAATGCCCGGAAGTTACTCGAAGAGATCGGAGTGCGCGAAGTCGGCGAAGCCGAGCAGGTAGAGGCGATTCTAAAGCGACGATATTCGCGTAAAGCAGTTAAGTGTAAGGATTTCGAGCCTAACAGGAAAGACATAGACCGCTTCGTTGCTTTGGTGGAGAAGGAGCCGGCAAGTGCAGAATTCTTCGCCGATTACTACATCTTTGAGCTGGCCAACGG
This sequence comes from uncultured Thermodesulfobacteriota bacterium, assembly GCA_964609935.1. Lineage (GTDB taxonomy): Bacteria > Desulfobacterota > DSWW01 > DSWW01 > DSWW01 > CAYTRL01. The sequence continues at coordinate 3,042 of CAZSUQ010000511.1, forward strand.
GAAGTGGGGCAAGCCGGATCGAGTTTACCTCGATTTACCTTTTCTTGATACTGGTTTGAGTGCCTACTATGAGGCGCTTGGCAAGGATGCACAACGCGATGCTTTGGCAAAAAGCTACGAAGATTGCGGAATGTCTAACAAGAAGATAGCAGTCTTTGCTCAGGCTGTCGGTGCACAAACGAGCTTGATGATTGAAAAAACTAATTGTCACAAAAATCCCCAGTGGGATTACCTGAGCAGAGTCCCTGGTAAACGAAAAGCCTCGCCGATTAATGACGATTACCACATCCCGAAACTTCGGCCACTTCTAAAAGAACCTACAATCGGCCTATCCAGGCTGATCTGGCGAACGATGAACTTGCTGCCTTCGGACACAGACTACTTGCACGCGCGGTATCGCAAGAATAGCGCGCATGGCTTTCACTACGCGAGTTCACAGCTTGTCCATCACTTAAGAAATGCTGCTTGGGTCCCTCAAACAAACGGGGAAAGCGTACGTCCTTCGGACGCCTTCCGTGAACTGCTTCCAGAAGGCTTCCCGTTTGATGCTGGTCAGAAGTGGCTTGAAGAAGTTGAATTTGGCTTGTCGGCCAAGAAGCAAAGCGAGGAATATGAAGTCCTGGATCAACAAGCTCGGAAGATGGGCTTCAAGTCCGCCGAAGAAGCAGGCAAGGCGCTTGAACTTGCCAAGCTTTGTAGACAATCGGGAAGACCACTTGATGAGCTGATTGCACAGTTAGAGCCTGATGTAAGAAATGAGAGGCCTACATTTCCGGAAAGAGCATCTTCAAATATAGAGCGTCGGCGAGAGAGAACTGCAGAACAATTGGGTAAAGCCCCCAACAAGGAATATGAGCAACGGGATAGACGCACTCGGACCACAAGGGAGGCAATCGAGCCGGAACTGTGGCTCAGGAACCAATACACGAATGAAGCTGGCCAGATGATTTGCCAAATCTGCAAGGAGGAGATGCCTTTTAGAAAACGCGATGGTGAACACTATTTCGAATCTGTGGAGGTGCTTTCTATAGATCATTTTCCAAAGGAGCACGAAGCGCAGTTCTTGGCTCTGTGTCCGTTGTGTGCAGCGATGTACAAAGAATTTGTTAAGCAGGACGAAGGAGCGATGGCGGACCTGAAAAACGTACTGATGAATACGGATGATTTTGAGGTTTCTTTGCACCTCGGAGAACTGGGCACGAGCATTCGGTTCGTCGAGACCCATTTTCACGATATCAAAACGATACTCAAGGAGCAGGAATGAGGTCGCCGGGTGGCCATAGCTAGCTCAGGACGTGAAACAGATTAATCATCACCAGGGCGTTCTTTTCCAACCGGGACTGTTTCCTCGGTCATTCGCATTGAGCCTGCTAGCTGGTTATACGACAAAACTTAAGGAAACGGACTGGGGACATGCAAGAGAATAGATAAATTAATAAACCCTACCGAATTACCACTCCTCAATCCTCACAAAAAACAAACATGGGCAAGCCGCCTTTTCT
>CAZSUQ010000512.1:0-4541 GCA_964609935.1 uncultured Thermodesulfobacteriota bacterium
CGATTTTCCCAGTGCGGTCTAGATCTCCAACGATCCACGTTTTCTTCAGGGCGTCATTCCATCCGGCAACATCATCACAACCGCGAACGAGACCAGCCGCTTCTATCAGTTGCTCCTCAACAGGGGGAAGCTGGACGGTAAACGCATCTTCGAACGTCGTACCGTCAATCGAGCCGTGGCCGAACAGACCTACCTGGAGGTGGATCTGACGATTGGCCTGCCGGTTCGCTACGGAATGGGTTTCATGCTCGGCGCCGACTATATGAGCTTCTACGGACCCGGCACGCCGAGGGCTTTCGGCCATATCGGTTTCACGAACGTGGTGTGCTGGGCCGACCCCGAACGCGACATCAGCGTGGCGCTGATGACCTCAGGGAAGCCTCTGATCACGCCCAGGGCGTTCAGCTGGATGAACATCATGCTGACCGTGAACAGGCGGTGTCCGCGTAAACGCACGGTGTGATCGCACGCCACTTCCACCAACCAGGGGGCACCTGTCAGGTCGTAATCGACCTCCCGGTCATGGCCGGAAGATCGTGAGGCCCCGATATTCAGCAACTTCGAAACAGCTGTTGAAAGAGTGCATCCGGGTAGACCGCAGAAGAATATCCAGATGGATCATTTCATCAACCTGGCCTTCTCCTCGGGAAAGCTGGTGTTGAACGAGTAACTGGATACCGTCCCCTCCCTGTTGAAGTAGATGACAAGGTCCTTTGTGCATGTCTCCCCAAGGAGACGATACCGATAATATCCGTAGGTCCAGGTGGGGGTCCCTGAATCCAGGCCGGTCCGAAACGGCTCCCCCAGCTTCTGGTGAACGTCTTTACGGGACGTCTCGTTCGTAACGACCCAGGACAGGTCCTCCGAGCGGAAATTCTTGCCCACGCTCAGGCACCCGCACAGGGTCAGCAGGGTCAGGCCCACTGTCAGCAGCATGTTCCATCGCATCCGTCTCTCTCCTTTGTCCTTCCGGGATTGCCGTTTTGTTTCCAGGTTCAGAAAAAAAGTGTATACTTCTTTCTCGCCTTCAGACCGGCCCCCTTATACCACAGATTTCCCCGGTTCTCATGCAGGACCGCAGGTAAGCAAGAAGAGGAACGGAACAATGGAAAACCTTCTCTTCCTGAAGGAGCATGTGATTCTGGGTAACGAACTCTGGCGTTTCCTCGCCGTGGTTTTCATCTTCTTCATCTTTCTCTCCTGCTCGAAAATCTCGCGCCTTATCCTGAAACGAAAAATCAAAAAGAACGAAGAGATCCCGGAGAAAGAGCTCTTCGCCGTGTTCCTGGACATCTTTCCGGGACCTGCTTCCCTCTTTCTCATCGCCATCGGCTTTCACCTTGCCATGCTGGCCCTGAAGCTGACCCCTGCCATGCGGGGAACCACGGACACCGTCTCCCGCATCCTGTTCATGCTCACCATGGCCTTTCTCATGTACAACGCGGTGTCGATCCTGGATTTCTTTGTCCGGAAATGGACGGAGAAGACAAGGACCAAGATGGACGACATGCTTGCGCCCATGATCCAGAAGAGCCTCCGTGTTACGATCCTGGTCCTCGTGGCGCTGTTCGTCATCGAAAGCCTTTCAGGAAAACCCATCGGAACCCTGCTCGCCGGCCTTGGCGTGGGCGGCCTGGCCGTGGCCCTGGCGGCTCAGGAGACGATCAAGAACTTCTTCGGCTCCCTGGTGATCATGTCGGACCAGCCCTTCCAGGTGGGGGACAGGGTGAAGATCGCCGGGCACGACGGCCCCGTGGAGTCCGTGGGCTTTCGCTCCACGCGGATCCGAACCCTTGAAGGCCACCTGGTCACCATCCCCAACAGCGAGGTGGCCAACCAGGCCATTCAGAACATCGGCCTCAGGCCCTACATCCGTCGACTCACCAACATAACCATCACGTACGACACCCCCCCGGAAAAGGTGGAGAGGGCCGTGGAGATCCTTCGCGAGATCCTGGACAACCACGAGGGGATGCTCCCCGACAGGCCTCCGAGGGTCTACTTCAGCGAGTTCAACGACGTCTCCCTGAACCTCGTCCTGATCTACTGGTACGCACCGCCGGACTACTGGATGTTCATGGAGTTCAGCCACAAGGTGAACATGGAGATCCTGAGGCGATTCAACGAAGAGGGAATCGACTTCGCCTTTCCCACGCAGACGATTCATCTTGCCGGCGACCCGAAAAGGGAGCTCGCCCTTCGACTACTGGAGCAGCAAACAGAGGTCTCCTGATCCGGGGGCCGCATGACGGCCATCTGCGGCGTTGCGCTCGGTCCGTGTCACTCAACGTACAAAAACGTACGCCTCGCGACCCGGCCCTTCGCGCGCCTTGCATCTGGCCATCCTTCGACCCCCGGAACCCCAAAAGGTATCTTTATCGGTGGATTTCAGGAAGGGCCCTCTTCCCCTCTCATGGACCGGAAATCCCTGACGGCTTTCCAGAAGACGGGAACCAGCAGCCGGCTGTCGATGCGATTGAGCAGGGTAAACAGGCGGGCATGGGCCGGGAAGATGATCATGCCCTTGTTTCGGGAAACGCCCTTCAGGATGTGCCGTGCGGCCTTTTCCACGCTGTAGAGCCTGACCGGGAGCAGGTCCTTGGCCTGGTTCGCGGAAAGGCTCAACAGGGTGCCGTCATCGATGAGCCTTGTCAGGACATAGCCCGGGCAGACAACGCTCACCCTGACCCCGAGGCCCGCCCCCTCCTGCCTCAGGGATGAGGAGAGCCCCACCACGGCAAACTTCGTGGTGTTGTATGCCGTTGAGAAGGGAACGCCCACCAGGCCCAGGTACGAGGCAACGTTTACGATGTGGCCGAACCCCTGCTTGACCATCAGTGAATAGGCTGCGGTCGTCCCGTAGACGACCCCCCACAGGTTGATGTCGACGATGCGGCGCCACTGGTGGAGATTCATGTCCCGCACCTCTCCGGCGATGGTAATGCCGGCATTGTTGAACATGAAATCGAGCCGTTGACGGGGTTCCGCCGTCTCCTCCACGAGCCTCTGAACACCTTCGGCATCGGCCACATCCAGGGAGACCGCCCGCGCCCTGCCGCCGTTCGCCACGATCTCCTCGGCAACCCGGACCGCCCCCTCCTCATTCACGTCCGCAGCGGTGACGATCGCACCCATGCGGCCGAGAAAGAGGCAGAGCTCCCGCCCGATGCCCGAGGCCGCCCCGGTGACGATCGCCACCTTCCTTTGAAAATATTCCCTCACGGTTCTCTCCTCAAAAGGGTCACCCTTCCGCAACGAATCCAAGTTCCCGCGCGAGCTTTACGGACGGGATCTCCTCCCAGTCCTTCTTCATGCCCATGTCATTAACGATGATATTGGCCCCGATATACCCGCCTCCTCCGAGGATCATGCCGCCCGGGTTTGCACTGGCCCCGCAGAGATAGTAGCCCTCAATGGGTGTTCGAACCTGTGAGCACTCATTGTTCGGCCTGTTGTAGCCCATCTGAAACGTCTTGTAGGACCCCTGCTTGAACGAGCCCCGAACCATGTCCTTGAACTTCATCTCGATGTAGGTGGGCGGGTAGACCAGGGTGTGGAGCACCTCGATGTTGGGTGCGGCTTCCTTCCAGGCTGCGATGCACTTCTTTGCATAATCCTCTTTCATTTCGTCCCAGTTGCAGTCATAGGGAACAAGGGCCTCGAACCTTCCGGTATGATAGCCCCGTGGCGCCTGCAGGGGGTCGAACAGGGTGGTGCACGTTGCATGGCCGAGGGGGGAATCCGGAAGCTTTCCGCTTTCCACTTCCTCCAGGTGATCCAGAACCTGGTCCAGGTCACGGATGTTGTTGAAAACGATCAGCGCCCGGTTCACATCCTGGTTCTCTTCAGACCCGATGTAGTTCGGGGCTTCCTTCAGCGCCACGTGCGTTCCGAAAAAGGTTGCCTTTTCCCACTCCCAGTTCCGGGCGCTCTCAGCGAGATCCTCAGGGACCTGGCCGTTCTCGAAGAAGTCGAGAAAGCTCTGCTTCGGGTCCACCGTGGAGACCACGGCCTTTGCCCGCACCTCGGTTCCATCCTTGAGCAGCACGCCGCACGCCCTGCCCTGCTCCGTGAGGACACGGGTCACCTCGGCCGTGTCGCAGATGGTCACACCCGCCCCGGCCGCCACCTTGTGCAGTGCAGAGGAGAGCCGGTGGGAACCGCCCACGCACAGGGCCGCATTGAGCATCCGGTAGATATAAAGGGGGAAGAGGAAGCCGATCCCGTCGTAGTTCGAAAGGCCCCACATACTGAACAGGTTGTACAACCCGGCCCGAACCGGCTTGGAAAATGCGTATTGCTCCAAAATCTCCACAGGGGTCAGCTCGGAGACCTCGTTGTACCTCTTGCCCACATCGTCCTTGCCCTCGTTGAGCGCCTGAACGATTTCAATGGGAGGCGTGGCCGGCACATAGGTCAGGGGCATCACGATCTTCTCGGAGAATTCCTGGAAGTCCCGGTACATCCGGGTGAAGCTCTCCCCGTCTTCGGTTGAGAAGGCTTGGGAAAGGTACTGGGCCGTCTTTTCAACCGAAGACGGG
>CAZSUQ010000513.1:0-4538 GCA_964609935.1 uncultured Thermodesulfobacteriota bacterium
GACGAACCTTTTTGGGGGAATCTGTCATGCAGGACAAACCGGAAAGAAAGATCTATCTCCCAGAATACAAGGCCATCAGCCGCGCCATCTCCATCTATGATGACCTGAACCTGCTTTTGAACCACATCACAGAGGGCATATGCTGGAACTTCATGGCAAAGGGATGCAGCATCATGCTCTACGACGAGAGGGAGAAACAGCTGTTCCACGTGAGCAGCCACGGCATCAGCGAGGAATACCTCAACAAGGGGCCCGTGTTCGCTGACGGCAAGCATTCTTCCTTTGTGACGGGTGAGCCCGCCTTCGTGGAGAATTTCCAGGACGACCCCCGGGTCCAGTATCCGGAGGCAGCCGCGAAAGAGGGCTTACGTTCCATGTTGTCGGTTCCCATCATGAGCCGGAAGGAGTCCATCGGGATCATCCGGATCTACAACAGTGAACCCTGGGCACTGCATGACGAGGACCTCGACTCTTTCCGCACGCTGGCCGAGCACCTGGGTCTCGTCATCGAGAATCACGGGCTGAGAAACTTCCTGGACGATGTGAGGATGGCCATGCAGAGCCTGCCCCTTCGGATGATAAAGGACATCTGAACCGTGAACGGCCGCCTGTTTACCGACACATCGAATTTCATGGATATCGATCGCGGGGATGAGATCCTCGTGGACGGAAAACGATACCGTGTGACCGGGCACGAACAGGAGAACCGCTTTGGGATGGAAGAACCCAAGTTCTGGGTCAAGAAGGCGATCGACACGGAAACAGGCGAGAAAAAGATCCTCAAGCTCGCTTTTTACGAGACGTTCGTGATCACCCTGGGGAGTGTAAAGATCAAACGCTTCCGAAGCCCGGACAAGGAAGGTGAGGTTCTCGGGCTGGTGAAGGATCACGCGCACTTCATGCATGGAACGGTGTACCTGGATACAAAGGGGAACAATGTCCGCGTGCTGGACGTTGTCAACGGCGGGAACTTCTATCGCTTTATGCAATCCCTTGACATGGAACACGAGGCGTATTTTCACGATGTTCTGCCGTCGGTCTTGAGGAAGATCCGCCGGCTCCTGGAGGCGATCCGTTTCCTGCACGCGAACAATTTCAAGCACGGCGACATCCGGAACGACCACGTGATCATCGAGGAAGAAACAGGGAACTATGTGTGGATCGACTTCGACTACGACTATGATGGAAAGGAGAACCCCTTCGGCCTGGACATCTTCGGGACGGGGAGCATCCTTCTCAATGCAGTGGGAAAGGGATTCCACGACATGCACGGGATTTCCAATGCACGGGAAAGTTACGGAGACCTTGCCGACCGGCTGGAGAAAAACGACTTCTGCATCCTGAACAAGTGGAGGTTGACCAACCTTCAGAAGCTGTATCCCTACATACCGAGGATGCTCAACGACATGCTCATGCATTTTTCCCAGGGATCGGACATCTATTACGAGTCCGTGGACGAGGTGATCGAGGACCTGAACCGCTGCCTATACAATCATTTTGAATAACAGGGGGACGAATCCATGGACAATTCAATGCTGGTGGCCTTGAATGATTCCGTGAGTTCCCGGGTGATGACCGACTACATCGCGGACCTGCCCATCGACCGCGACCGGTTCCACATCACGCTCCTCCACGTGTACAGAACGCCGCCGGCAGGCGAGGAGTTCATGGGGCAGCGGTTCATGACAGAGCAGCCCGGCCGGTTTCTGTCCGTCCTGACAACGGCAAAAGAGCGGCTCGAGGAAAAGGGATTCGACCCCGAGAAGATCGAAACGAGGCTCGTGGAGAACCCCTACCAGACGGTGACGGACGGCATCATCGATCAGTTCAACAAGGGCCGCTACAACATGGTGGTCATCGGAAGAAAAACCATGTCCAAGGCCGAGGAGTTCGTGCGGGGGGATATCAGCGTCAAGCTGGTGAGGGTCCTCAAGGGTGCAGCCGTACTCGTGGTCACGACCCCCTGACCCGCATATTGCACATGAAGCCTTCCAGTGCTCTCGCTTTGAATTTTCCAATATACGTGTTCATCGTATAGAAAGATCATCAGCCGCACTGCCGGTTCCTCTGCATTTGTGCCCATTGAAACACCACGCCCGCTCCAAAAAACCCGCCATTTACGAACCTGTCCTGGTCAAAAGAGCACGTTCATCTGATTGAAAAACCTCTTGACAGAAAGCGGGTTAGTAAGTATAACTAACCATCGATGAAATCCTTTCGTGATAAAAGAGATATTTTTATTAAACTCAATTTAAACAGTATGTTATAATGATATCTTGAATGTATAGTTTCATGTAAAACTCAGGCAAAGGATTTGACGAGGAATCCTATGGAAAAACCCTTCCCACCGGGACGCATCAAGATCGCCAATGCCCTGAAGCAACTCCTCGAGCAGAAGGAGTTCAGCTCCATAACCACAGCAGAGATCGCAAAGACAGCCGGTGTCACCGAGGCCCTGATCTACAAGTACTTCGAGGACAAGCGGGGCCTGCTGCATCAGGTCCTCAAGGAGTACCTGGAGCAGTACCTGATTCAGTTTCAGCTGGACTTGAAGGGGATCAAAGGGGCCCTGAACAAGATGCGGAAGCTGATCTGGGGCCACATCAACGTGTACTCCACGAACCGGGTCTTTGCGAGGATCCTCCTGCTGGAGGTGCGCAACTACCCGGACTATTACAAGAGCGAGACCTACGAGCTGGTGAAGAAGTACAGCAACATCCTCCTGGACATCATCCATGAAGGTGTGAAGGAAGGGGCGATCCGGGATGATGTCCCGCCCAAGTTCATCCGCCAGGTTATCCTTGGAAGCATCGAACACGTCTGTCTCACCGGGGTGATCTTTCAGAGAGGGATCTCCCAGGACCAGATCACCGACGATCTCTGTAAATTCATCTTCAACGGGATTGTAAAGACGAAACCGGAATGATCTCCTCCGTCCATCCCTTCTTAAGAAAGAGGAGAAGAGAACATGGCTGACCACAAGGTCGTCATCACGGCGGCAATCACAGGCTCCATTCACACGCCCACCATGTCTCCGCACCTGCCCGTCACGCCGGAGCAGATCGCCCGGGGGGCCATCGAGGCGGCCGATGCGGGCGCAGCCGCGGTGCACCTGCATGCACGGGACCCGGAAACAGGCATGCCGAGCCCGGACCTGGACCTGTTCCGCAGGATCGTGGAGATGGTCCGGGCCGAATCGGACGTGAACCTCTGCCTCACCACGGGCGGGGGCCACGGCATGACCGTGGAACAGAGGGTGTCCGTGGTTCCGGAATTCGGGCCCGAGCTCGCTTCCTTCAACATGGGCTCCATGAACTTCGGCATCTTTCCCCTGCTCGGAAAGACCACGGAATGGAAGCACGAGTGGGAGCCCAGGCTGCTGGAGGCATCCAAGGGCTACGTCTTTCAGAACACCTTTGCGGACCTGGAGAAGATCTGCGTGCTCATGCGTGAGAGCGGCACGAAACCGGAACTGGAGATCTACGACGTGGGACATCTCTACAGCGCGGCCTACCTCCTGGCGCAGGGTCTCCTGGATCCGCCGCTCTACCTGCAGTTCGTCATGGGGATCCTGGGCGGTATCCAGGCCACGCTCTTTGACCTGGTGCACATGAAGCAGACCGCGGACAGGCTCTTTGGAGACGGGAACTACCGGTGGAGCGCCTTTGGCGCGGGCCAGATGGAATATCCCATCTGCACCACCGCGGCTCTCATGGGAGGCAACTGCCGCGTGGGGCTCGAGGATGCCCTGTACATCTCCAGGGGGAAGCTGGCGGAGAGTAATGCAGCGCTGGTGGAGAAGATGGTTCGTATCCTGGGGGAGTTCTCCCTGGAGCCTGCAACGCCTGCCGAGGCCAGGGAGATCCTTGCGATCAAGCGGTCCTAGCCCGCGTCCTGGGTCAATCCGGATATCCAAACAGGAGTCAGGGAACCGATTAGAGCGAAACCATACTGACAAGGAGGTCCTTACTCATGTCGAGTTGGAAGGATGAAACAGAAGAGCTGGTTTACTCGGGACGGATCAAGGTCCCCTACCGCTGGTGGGTCGGGGAGACCGGGACCCACTTCTTCAAGACGCTCATGGATCAACAGAAGATCCTGGGCACGTACTGCAAGAAGTGTGACATGGTCTTCATCCCGCCCAGAAAGACCTGTGGCCGATGCTTTCACACGGAGATGGAATGGCGGAAACTGGGCAGGGAGGGCACGCTCGTCACCTACTCCATTCCCCGCTACCCAGAGACGATCCACCCCATGGAGCCTCCCTTTGCCTTTGGGATCGTGAAGCTGGACGGCGCGGACACGGGCCTGGCCCACCTCATCGGCGATTTCGAAGAGGGGCAACTCGAATCGGGACTTCGGGTGGAGGCTGTTTTCCGTGAGAACCCTGAGGGAAACATCCTTGACATTCAATACTTCAGACCCGTGTAGCAGCAGGAGGAGAAAAATGGACAAGGTCGGCATTGTGGGCGTGGGGCAGACCAAGTACGAGAGACGCAAGAAGGGGGAGACCTACTCGGACCTGGTCTACGAGGTCA
>CAZSUQ010000514.1:0-4536 GCA_964609935.1 uncultured Thermodesulfobacteriota bacterium
AACGACAGGATCAACGAAACCGTCTTCAACAGGCACGTTACATCAGAAAAGATTTTGCATGCAGCAAGGCTTATCAAAGAACACAATATTATCGGCGAGTACCAGCTGATCGGCCAGAACCCTTATGCGATCGAGCAGGACATGGTGGAGGTTTGCGAACTGCTGACGAAAATCCCCAAGCCGTACCGCCTGCAAATCTTAAACCTTGGGTTTTTTCCCAACACAGCCTTGCGGGAAAAGGCCGTAAAGGACGGCATCGAGGTAAACGAACTGGATGGTTATGCACACTGCTACGGCTCCTATCCGGAGAAATTCCCCCTTCTCAGGAGCCTCCAGGAGATGGCCCCCCACACCCCTTCTTCCTTGATCCTGTTTTTTCTCAAACATCGAAATACAAAGTGGGGAAGACTTCAAATAGAATTATTCGAGACGCTCTATCACAAGAGCCTGCTCGGGATAAAGAATGTTGTGATGCGCAATTCAGTCCTCGTTCTTCTTGCGAGGAAAACACTGATGAACCTGGAAAAACTCCGTGCTCGTGCTGCGAAGAAGACAAGACAAAAGCCGGCACGATCCAACCCGTGATCTTCAACTTCCCTTCTGTTCTGAATCCATCCGATGGGATTCCCATCCCCTGAGCGCGCAGGGAAGCTCGCTGTCAATCGATCGGCTTTCTCGCTACGATCAGCGGGTAACTTGTATAAATGAACTTGTCCCAAATCAAGGTTTTTGACAGTCCCACCAGGAAGGTGAGAAGCGTCGATACGGTTCTCCGAAAGTCGGTCCCGTCCACAAGAAGTCTTCCGGCTGCAGGGCCAACCGTATGCTTCCAGAACGGTTTCCACGTTTCGTTCAACGCCTCTTTCATAAAGACTTCTGTGAATCCTGCGCGCAGAAGAACCTGTTCGTATGAGGGCAAGTCCTGAACGGAACGGTTCGCTTCCGGAATGCCATCATATCGCCAAAAGGGCAAAGACCGGACAAGCAGATCGGACAGCAACAAGTGCCCTCCCGGCTTCAAGATTCGAAACGCCTCGTGGAAGAACTGCTCTCTTGTGTCAAAGTGAAATGCTGCCTCCACGCAGAGGATCTGGTCAAAAGCTCTGTCTTGAAACCCGAGACACACCGCATCCATGACGGAGAACTTGCATCCGGGCGCATTTTCTGCGGCTCGGACGATCTGCCCCTCGGAGATGTTGATGGCGAAAATGTCTTCTGACCGAAAATGGTGTTTGAGCCTTGCTGTTGTGCCGCCCTGTCCACACGCGATATCGAGAATGTTCCCTCTTTTTTCAGGGAGAAGCGCCAAGACTTGATCGACAAGATCTTTGCATGCATCGATCTGATTTTCGGTCGACTCGGACCAGTACCCAAAGTTGGAGAAACCGCTTTTTCCGAACACTTGCTGATGCAAAGGGTCCGAAAAACGTTTTTCATAAGTGGATACGATTTCTTTTTTGGAATCCATAGGAGAACCTTTTCATTCCTTGATGCACGAAAATGAAACAACCGGTAGACAAGAATATAAAATGGTACCCTATCTTTGTCAAAAAATCCGGAACGCTCCGGAACGGCTGTCTTCGTTGCTTCGATCTCCCTTGCCATAAGGTTGCGTCCTGTTCCGGTGGCAGGACAGATACAGGCATCTGTGCCTGCGGCACCAACCCGGTCCAGAGAATGATCATCGCCGCCGCAGGGAACACCGTGGCATGTCTCAGGGACGGGACGGCAGGGCCTGCGGTCGGGAACGGCTGAATTTATTACCCTGAATATTCAGTTTTCAGGGCTGTCTGCCGATGTCCTGTAGCAGCATGGGCGAACCGGCCGGAAGGTCTTGGTTCATCCGGAATTCGATTCGTGAAGGAAGGGGGCTGCAAAAGGGCTTTTTCTTTACGTGGGGTATCCGATGAAAGGCTCAAGAGGTTTTACGCTTATCGAACTGGTCATGATCGTCGTCATCCTGGGGCTCCTGAGCATCGTAGCCGTGCCTCGTTATCTGGACATAAAGAAGGAGGCGGCCCAGGAAGTGGAAGAGGGGATCGTGGGTTCCGTCCGTTCGGGCATTCATGCGCACCGCATGGAAAAGATCCTGCTCGGCGGCATCGGCAACGCCATCAACCCCCCCTCCCTGGACAACGCCTGGAGCGGGAAGGACGCCGGGCCGGGTCGGGAATTTTTCTCCGTTGTGCTCGACCAGGGCATCACCGACGAAAACTGGAACAAGGCCGGGTACAACCGCTACCATTTCAAGCTGACGGGAAACACCTACAGTTACGACAACAAGTCCGGCAAATTCACCAAAGATTGACCGGTGGCTGAACAGGTGACTACAGGCAATGTATGAATCGCGTGACGGGCGCGGCCCGCTTTTCCGGACATGCTGAGACATCACACGACAGACGGTTCGAAAAGCATCGTGTCCTCCTTTTCTTGAAAAGGCACCACCCCCTCTTTCTCCTCCTCTTGCTTCTTCTGCTTTTCTCCTTTTTCAGGATCTCCAACCTGGACGTCTGGATGCACCTGAAAACGGGGCAACTCATCCTCGAGCAGGTGGACGTCCCCGTTCAGGATCCCTTTTCGCACACCCGGGGCGGGCAAGTCTGGTACGACAACGACTGGGCCGGGCAACTCGCCTTTTTCCTGACCTGGAAACACTTCGGCGCGCCGGGACTGGTGGCCCTCAAGTTCCTCCTCCTTGCAACGGCCCTCACCTTTCTCGTTTTCACAGCGTGGAGGCCGGACAGGTCCCCGCTCTTCTATCTCCCTTTTTTCCTCGCGGTTCTCATCGGCGCAGAACGGTACATGGTGCGTCCGGAGATTTTCAGCATCCTCCTCCTCTCGGTCTATGTCTTTCTGCTGCAGAAATACCTCGATCACCGAAGCCGGTGGGTCCTTCTCCTGCCTTTTCTCCAGGGGGTCTGGACCAACTGCCACGGCGGCTTCCCCATCGGGATCCTCCTCACGGGCCTCTGCCTCACGGGCATGCTGCTTGCGGGGCGCGTGCCCCCTTTTCGAAGGGCGGGGAACCCCATGGAGCCGGGGACGGGAGGGGTTTTTCTGCTGATGCTTGTTTTTCTCGGAACCGTGGGGGCAAGCTTCGTCAATCCCCACGGTTGGAGGATCTGGCTGAACCCTCTGCATCAGGTGTCCGGCGGGCTCTACACCTCCTTTGTCATGGAGTGGTACGCTCCCTCCCTGAACATGCACGGCTTCATGGCCGAGGTCAACGGGTGGGTGCTCGCCTTCTTAGCCCTTTCCCTGATCGTGATGGGGCGTGCCTGGAGACACGTCCACCCGGTCCACGTGCTGTGGTTCGGCACCTTTCTGGCCATGTTCCTCTCCTCCCGTCGACACATCGCTCTGTTCGTTTTCGTGTCCGCCCCGCTGCTCGCCCTTTACATGCCGGCCCGGAAGCATGGCGGAAAGCGGGCGTTTCCGGAATTCCGGTTCCAGAGCCTGCCGGGCAGACAGGCCTGGCTGCCCCATCTCCTTCTTGCGGGCTTCATCGGATTCTACGCCTGGTCCGTGTTGAGCGGACAATACTACAGGCGCAACGGGCTCAGCAGGACGTTCGGCTGCAGCGTGTCGGAGCAGGCCTACCCCGCTGAGGCGGTCTCCTTCCTGAAATCTTCGCGATTCCAGGGAAAGCTCTTCAACAACTACGACTGCGGCAACTATCTCATCGGGTCGCTTTTTCCGGAGAAGAAGGTCTTTATCGACGGGCGGAATCTCGTGTACGGAGAAGATTTTCTGGACCGGTACCGGGAGGCTATGCAGAATCCCGGAACCTTCCCGGCTCTGGCCCGGGCCCACGGCATCCGCACGGTCCTTCTCACCCACTCCGCACTGGATGTCTGGGACCTCTTCGGCTGGCTGTACCAAAACCCGGACTGGCGCCTGGTCTACGCGGATCCGCTTGCCGTGATCTTCCAACAGGCCGGAAACGGGAAAGAAGGCCTGCGGAAAGGGCATCAGGGAAACGACGGGACGGACGCCAACCGGGAGAGACTCGAAACGATCTACCGGAAACTCGATTCGACGTGCGGCCAAACCGGAATGGAGGCCGCACGGACCCAGTACCGGATGGGGAACCTCTTCTTTGCGGCACGAAACTACCGGAAAGCGCGGGAGGCTTACCGCAAATGTCTGAAGGCAGACCCGGACCGGGCGGAGGCCGAGGTGTTCCTCGGCCTCATCGCCTTCCGACAGGGCGAAATGGACAGCGCGGATGAACGCTTCCGGAAGGCCGTTCGAATGCGGCCGGAACTGGCCCTGGCCCACTATTTCCTGGGCGTCATGGAGGCGGAAAGGGGGGAGGAAGACCGGGCCGCCGGCTCCTACCGAAGGGCCATCCGCTACGATCCGAAGCTGTGGGAGGCGCACAACGATCTGGGGCAGTACTACTACGAGAGGAAGCATTACGGGAAGGCGCTCAAACACTATGAACGCGCCTACGCCCTGGCCCCCAACACCCCTGAGGTGCTGCGGAATCTCGGTGTTTTCTTTGCCTACAAAAGAAAAGATTATCATAAAGCG
>CAZSUQ010000515.1:0-4528 GCA_964609935.1 uncultured Thermodesulfobacteriota bacterium
CCAGCATCCGAAACTCATCCGCTGAGGTGCTTTCGAATTCGGGTTCCTTGATATCCACGCCTCGAACCCAGTAGCCAAGGTCCTTGAGTTTCTTCACCAGGTGATGGCCGATGAATCCCCCTGCCCCACATACCAGGGCTTTTTTCTTCCTTCCCATGGGGGCTCCTCCCTTCCGTATCGCCCGGTTATGCGGTCTCATGAGGCTATCCATCCAACCCCTACGCCCTATCCCCCCAGGATCTTCGGTGTTTCTCTTCCCAAAGACGAGTCCGTCATGGTCTTCAGAAAATCCTGCACTTATTCCAGGTTGCGGAACGTCCTGTAACCCTGCTGCTCACAGAAAATGTCTCTCTCCGTTTGTTTCAGGTCCTCCTTGACCATGCGGTTGATCATCTCAGCAAAGGAGACGGTGGGCTTCCAGCCCAGCCGGGTGCGAGCTTTTGAGAAATCCCCCTGGAGAATCTCTACCTCGGTGGGGCGAAAATACTTGTGGTCGACCTGAACAAGAACGTCCCCATTTTCTGCATCTCTTCCCACCTCATCCACACCGCTGCCTTCCCACTCGATCCGTCTACCGATCTCCTGAAATGCCTTTTCCACAAATTCCCGAACGGAATGAGCCTCTCCGCTGGCAAGCACGTAATCATCCGGCTCATCTTGCTGCAACATCATCCACATGCCTCGAATGTAGTCCCCGGCATAGCCCCAGTCTCTCACTGCATCCAGGTTGCCCAAGTAGAGCTTGTCCTGCATTCCCATCTTGATGCGGGCGACAGCCCGGGTAATCTTCCTCGTGACGAACGTCTCTCCACGAAGGGGGGATTCGTGATTGAAAAGAATGCCGTTGCAGGCAAAAATGCCGTACGCTTCGCGATAGTTCACCGTAATCCAGTAACCGTAGACTTTGGCCGCTCCGTACGGACTGCGCGGGTAGAAGGGTGTTGTTTCCTTCTGAGGCGTCTCCCGCACGTTCCCGAACATCTCGCTGGTAGAAGCCTGATAGAAACGGGTCTTGTTTTCCATCTTGAGAATCCGAATCGCTTCGAGGATTCGCAGGGTGCCCAGTGCATCCGCATTGGCCGTGTACTCCGGTGTCTCAAAAGAGACCTTCACATGGCTCTGTGCCGCCAGGTTGTAGATTTCATCCGGCTGGACCTCTTGAATGATGCGGATCAGGTTCGTTGAATCGGTCAGGTCACCGTAATGCATCAGGAATCGAACGGTCTTCTCGTGCGGGTCCCTGTAGAGGTGGTCGATCCGCGTTGTATTGAAAGAGGAGGCTCGGCGCTTCACCCCATGCACTTCGTATTTCTTGTTCAACAGGAACTCGGCCAGATAGGCTCCATCCTGGCCGGTGACGCCGGTGATCAGTGCTTTTTTCATGCCCAGAATTCCCTCCGCTCAATAACCTGTTCTTCCGACTCTCTTCACGGTCCAGCCATAAGACCGACCGCGCCTTGCCCCTCTCTGCGGGCAGGAGGCAAGCCATGAAGGTTCGTTTCATGTGTTTTCATGCAATCAATAGTCGAGGTGGGCAACTCCCGCAAGTCAAGGGGTGCTGACGATTGATCTCCGCGATCGGATCCACCCTGTTGCGGAAATCCGGTTCGGACGACAAAAGGGACCGGAATCGACTGGATGACTCATCAATCAAAAGCGTGCATGTGTCTTCCACCGTCCCAGAGGACGAAAAAATCCTTAAGGATCTTGTTCCTCTTATACAGTTCACGGGACTGCAAGGTGTTGGTGATGACCTCGTTTAAATTTTCGAAGTCCTCCCGAACCTGTGCCAGGGTGAGATTCCGAACCTCGGACGTGCTCGGAAGCGGGTAGTTCTGTTCGATCATGTGTTCGGCTTCTACGAGGATGTTCGAGGCATGCATGAGCGAAGCAATCTTTGCGCGCAGCGTACTCTCGTGTTCATTGGCCAGAATCTTGTCCGAAGGGTCGTCTGCCTTTTTGAACAGCTCGTCCCAGCAGTACTTGGCTGCACGAAGCTCGGCAGCGACGATTTGGAAAAGACCCTCGTATTCCACTTCTGATTTGATCAGACTCTGTGAACGCAAAATGTCCGCGAACATATCCTTGATGAAGTGGTCTATATTCGCTTTCACGTGAAGTTTCATAGGATCTTCCCTCTCTACGATTCTTTACATACGGAGCCTGAATTTATAAAACAATACCACAGGTATATGATGAAATGCCACTTTATGAAGCGTTTTCACCCGTGTCAAGACCATTTGTCGATTTTTCATTTTCACAACGGTCACTTGCAAAGGATGTGGTTTCTTGGCACTCGGAACGCGGTCACGATCGGGGTCCACGTTGATGTTAACAATCGGCTCACTCAATCTCGACAACCCGCTGGTCCTTGCGCCCATGGCCGGCTATAGCGATTCCAGCGCTCGAAGGATTGCACGGAGATTCGGCGCTGGGCTTGTGATGTCGGAGATGGTCAGCGCTGCCGGGATCGTGCGAAGAGCGCCCAAGACGATGTCCCTGCTCACCTTTCATCAAGAGGAACAGCCTCTGGGCATCCAGATCTTTGGACACGATCCGGCCGAGATGGCTGAAGCCGCCAGGATCGTACAGGATACGGGCGCATCCCTCGTGGATCTCAACCTGGGGTGTCCCGTCAAAAAGGTCTGCCGAAACGGTGCAGGCTCCGCGCTCCTCCGGCAGCCGAACAAGGTCGCCCGCCTCGTGGAATCGGTTCGGGAATCCATTCACTGCCCTTTGACCGTCAAGATGCGACTCGGTTGGGACGAAAAATCGATTTCCGCACCGGAGATTGCCAGGATTGCAGAGGCATGCGGAGCAGACGCCATCGTCCTTCATCCAAGGACGCGCGCTCAGGGTTTTCGTGGCACGGCGGACTGGACCTGGGTGGCCCGGCTCAAGCAGGAACGGAACGTACCTGTTCTGGGCAGCGGCGACATCGTCACCCCTGCAGCGGCCTGTGAAGTTCTGGAGAATGGAATCTGTGACGGCGTCTTGATCGGCAGGGCCTCCCGTGGAAACCCCTGGATCTTCTCGCAGGCCCTTTCCCTTCTCAACGGCCTCACCCCTGAGCCGCCTTCTCCTTTGTCACGCTACGAGGTGATCCTCGAACACCTGGAACATCTCCTGTCGGTCTACGGAAGGGAGAGGGGTTGGAGAAAGAGTCGGTACATGCTTCACTACTATACAAAGGGCCTGCCCGGTTCAAGCACCCTTCGGAGGACGCTGTTTTCCGTTCAGACGGAACGTGCTCTTCGTGAACTCCTTGACGAATACTTCAAGGCGCCCCGTGTTCAATCGCCGAACGTACAGGCGGATTCGTCTGATGTGGTGCTGACACCCACGAGCAAGCCGCCTTCCACCTCGGAGAACTCGTAGAGCTTAAGGGTCTTGTGACCCGTTACGGATTCCCCCCCAAGACAGAGCCGGTCCCCCTGCTTGACCAGGTCTTTTTTGAACCCAAGATCCCAGAAAATGGCGTACGAAGCGATATCGTAGCTCGGGGTGCCCACAGGTTCCCCGTTCCACAGGGCAATGATTCGGTTCAGATCCACATTGATCGGGATGATCCTGTCCGCTCCGTCGAACTTGAAGTTCTCATTGAAGCACACGTCACGCTCGTCAGGGTCCTCGAACGGACAAAGCAGCTCCCCGTTCACGGCGTTGAACACCTCTGAAGGAGCGAGGCTCACGGTAGGCCCCTGATTCACCAGGCGAGGCAACCGGACCTTGAAGGGGCCGTCGGGAGGATCCGCCTGCTCGAGACGGAACTCCACAGCGGAAAATCTCGGTTCATTCCTTCCATCATCCTTCTCCGCGGCCTTGATCAGAGCGATGTTCCTGAACGGTTCCTCTTCACTCTCTTTGTCCGCCCTTGTCTCGCGTTTCCTCTGGCCGGGATTCTGGAGGTTGGGTATCACACGCATCCATTCCCAAGGGTTCTGAGGAAATCGTCCGGCAGCGTCCAGGTCCGTTGGCTGAATCTCCCCCTGCACGCAATCCTCCCCGCATCGGATTCCGCGAACGTCATCATCCCATACGCCATCTGACACGCAGGAACACCAGCCGTAGGAAACCTCAGGCTGGCCGTTACCATCGGACGCCTTGGCCCATATACGCAGTTCTTCAGCGGAGGGTTCCTCCCCTGTGGTCTTCAACGGCAGCAGGGCCTCCCCGCTCGTGTTCAAGAAGGGAGAGATTCTCAGGAGTTCTATGACAGGAGGTGAGCCGGAAGATTCCGGAGGTGTGAACTCAAAGACAAAGATCTTTTCAATCTGACTTGTGGGATCACCTGCCTTGTCGTCTCTCCCCGTTGCCACCTCTTCCTCCTCAGGGTCACCTTCCCTCATGGCAACGGCCGTCACCTTCAGCTCATTGAGGATCCCTCCGTTATCGCCCTCCTCTGAAACCGTCCAATCGGAAACAAGCTCCAGTTCCGAGGAAAGCCCGGTTGAGAGAGAAATGCTTTCAACCGGGAAGGTGAGAACGCGTTCCTCGCGTTCAACGCCTGTCTTTGTATTGGAAAGGA
>CAZSUQ010000516.1:0-4520 GCA_964609935.1 uncultured Thermodesulfobacteriota bacterium
TTGTTCCGCACCCTGAAGTACCGGCCGGAATATCCACGCCGGCCCTTTGGGAGCACAGAGGATCCGATCAATTTCCAGAAAGATCGGTTCTTGTTGTTTCGTTCACAAGTGGACGTTGTTTGGGAATCGGAACTGTTTCCAGATATGCTTGTCGATTATGCAATCAGGTACCGCTCAAACCGCATAGGTTTCCGAGATCGAATTTACACACAAAAAAAACCACAGGGAACCTATCGAATTATTTGTCTTGGCGATTCCAGTACGTTCGGCCAGGGCGTTGAAGAGGACCAGACATTTTCCAAGATACTTGAATCAAAATTAAAGAAAACCCCTGACATGCATTTCGAAGTAATGAATGCAGGGATATCCGGCTACTCCTCTTTGCTTGGACTGGAGTTGTTCCGGAGGGAATTAATTCATTACCAGCCTGACTGTGTCGTTATTGCCTTTGCAAGCAATGACAGCTTTACTCAATTGCTCGGAGATTTCGGTATCTATTCTGATCAAGAATTACTTGAGAGAATATCATCAGCAAAGGAAATAAAACTGCCTCGATGGCTCATTGTCGTGAAAAAGACAAGCCTTTACCGGACAGTACACCAGCTTATTTTTTTTCTGAGGCATTTTTTTATTAGTAAGGTGCTTTCTGAAAAACCTCGTGTTTCATTGGTTGAGTACCAGCAAAATTTATCTGCATTTGCAGATCTATGCCTTGCGTATGGGGTTGAAGTTATCTTTCTCAGTGTGGGCTATGAGAAACGAATAAGGCCATACACTCAAGTCATGAAAAAGATAGCAGAGCAATACGGAAAAGAAATCATTGATGCAAATAAAATGATAAAATCCAGCCGAAAGAATATAGAAAACAGCGAGCGATTCCAGCGATATATAAGGTTCTATAAAGAGCTTATCGGCGACAAATATAAAGAAACGGGTTGTGGCGATGATCTTATTTTTGAAACCGTTGATTGTGGACACCACCCAAATTCTATTGGTCATAAACTTATCGCTGATAGACTCCTTGAAATAATATGTAATGAGCATTGTGAAATCCACGGAGATTTGCCCATCAAGTAATCTTCCTTGAAGGGTTCTTCTCATCAAGAAAATATTATTTGCCTCAGGGTTGAACTTCATCGGTTGAAACCTGCTATCATTGATTGGTCAGCGGTTGGTGACGTATTCGAGGAAGGTTCCAATGGCCACATCTTGCTCGCTTTTCGTGTAGCCAATTGGTGCCAATTGGGTGCCAGGCCGAAGTCTACCAGCATTAACTGTTTAATATTATTACGTTTTTATAGGTGACCGGCGGGTTCGACTCCCGCCGCCTCCACCAAATAACCTTCTGAATAAAGAAGTTACAGCCACAAATCTGCCCGCTCCGACCAACTGACTGCTCTTTCCTGAGTTCCCCATCCCGGCGATTTTTTACCATACATTATTCTTGAAAAACATATTTGTATAGTAACAACTTGACACGTTGTTACTATACAAAGTATATTTTATGTTAATTTGTATAGTAAGCGAGGTGAACATCACAATGGTTATCAAGAGTGTCTTGAGAGAAGAGCTCGAAAATTCCACTCGGATGAAAGACCGGTATCAGAAGGAACTGGCCAAGCTCCCGAAAGGAAGTCTCGTCAAGAGAAAAATAAAGGGCCACGAATACTACTACCTTGTCTACAGGGAGAATGGAAAGTTCAAATCCATATACAAAGGAAAGTCCGTTTCGGAAAAGGAGCGACGGAAATATCAGGAAGCAAAAGAGCTTAGATCAAAATATCGAAAGCAGCTATCTCAGCTGAAAAAGCAGATACGTTTCTTGAGAGGTACTCTCCGTGGAAAAGAAGAAATATGAATTGTACCTCCAAGTCCTGAAGAGGATGACCGATGAGGGAATCCTCGACAGCCTTATCCTGGTTGGAAGCTGGTGTGTCATGCTCTACCAGGATTACTTCAAGGGAAAAGGAAATCTTCCGCCCATCCGAACTCGGGATATCGAGTTCCTCATTCCCATCCCACCTACCTTCGCACGAAATATAGACATGCACGCACTCATCGAAGATCTCGGTTTCATACCCGACTACAGGGGTGAGGAGGGACACATCATTTTCCAGCACCCCGAACTCATTCTGGAGTTCCTCGTGCCTCAACGCGGGAGAGAGAGGAAAACGCCATATCCCGTCCCACAACTTGGGATCAATGCGCAGGCGCTGCGTTTCATGGACCTCTTGGCTCAGGATCCTATCCGGGCGTCCTTCCAGGGCCTTGAAGTCTCAATCCCCCACCCTGCAAATTTTTCGCTGCAGAAACTCCTCATTGCCAAGAGGCGAAAGGAAAAAGACAAAGCGAAAAAGGACAGGATTCAGGCTGTTGCCGTCTTGAGAGCCCTGGAGGAGGCAGGAGAATTCGAGGTTGTAATCAGCCTGTACCATACTCTCCCAATGCAATGGCGGAAAACGATCAAACAAGAATTAGCTCAACTCAAGGAAAGAAATCTTCTCCAACTCTTGGAGGATCGAAGAACTTGATAGATGCGAAATGATCGCCCAATTCCTATCGACGCAAAGATCGATCTGCCTGTCCAATGAATAACTGTGTCCCGTCACATTCCATTTTTCTCCATGAAAGAGTCAGATGATGGAGATCCTTCGCAACGGTCCCTGTCCGTGCGGTAGTGGAAAGAAATACAAGAAGTGCTGCCTGGGACGGCAGGACACCGGTTCTTCAAACGGGAGAGCCAATGATGTGTCTACCGAAATGCGGCAAGCACTGGGAGGGCAGGCGTTTTCCTCCACAGAAGAGGCGCAAGCCTTTCTCGATGAATTCATGGGGCGCCACAACCGGCAGGCGGTTGATGATTTTCAAGGTTTGTCCCCGGATCAGATGTATCGGTTTCTGCATTTTCCTTTTGGCTCGTCGAACCTGGTCAGCTTTTCGGAAAACCTGGACATGTCCCCCAGCGCACCCATCGTTACCCTGTTCGAGTTGCTTGTGGCAGGTATCGGAGATCAGGGCTTGAAAGCGACAGCAAAGGGAAACCTTCCCCGGAATTTCTGCAGGGGGGCCGCGCTGAGCTATTGGGGAGACGAGACCTATCGGGACAGGATAGAATATGGTGGAATCAACAAGGAAGAGGATTTTATTGATCTGCACACGACCCGCCTCATCTCTGAACTGACCGGGTTGGTCCGAAAATACAAGGGCCGGTTCATCCTCAGTCGAAAATGCCGGAGGCTGCTACCCGACGCAGGGACAGCCACCATCTACCCACTGCTACTCAGATCGTATGCCCGCAAATTCAACTGGGCATATTCGGACGGCTACCCGGCCCTCCCTTTCGTTCAGCAGTCATTTCTTTTCACGCTGTACCTGCTGAAACGGGTCGGTGAAAATTGGCTCCCCCTCGTGTTCTATGAGGATTGCTTTCTACGCGCCTTCCCCAAAATCCTAGGCGAGATTGAGCCCACGACCTTTTTCACACCGGAACAGCAGGTACGCTCCTGCTACTCACTTCGCACCCTGAAACGTTTTGCCGTTTTCCTGGGTCTGGCCATTGTTGAACCGGTTGAGGGAGAAACGAGTTCCCGCGAGTGCCGCGTGAGAAAACTCTCTTTGCTCGACAAGGCCGTACAGTTTCACAAAACCTGCTGATTACGAATCGGTCAATAAGAAATGGCAGGAAATCAGGCCAGGAAATGCTAATCATCGAAATCGTAGAAATAATCCTTATTGGTCAGCCCTTCTGACTCTTCCTTCTCGACTTCGGGACGTTGCAGGTGGCTGGGCAGGTCGTCCCGGTGTTTATGAATGAATTCAACCTGATCTTCCAAATCGTTGGTTTCCTCCTCCCAGTAACTTTCAGACCCAAAATGGGGAAAAGCAGGAGGAAATGCCGGGTCCTCCCAACGCCTGGCTATCCATCCGGCATATCGGATGTAGCGTAAACTCCGAAGAGGTTCAATCAGCCTGAGCCAGGCGGGGTCGAACTCTCGGAACGTTCTGTACGCATCCAGAAAAACATTACGCTGACGCAGGCCCTCCTGGTCCCGTGCCGGGACCAGCATCCAGACATCCTGCACGGCCGGCCCGTTGAGGAAATCATCAAAATCGAGAACATAGAGGCCCTCGCTGCCGTTCAAGAGGTTGCCGAAATGGCAATCCCCGTGGATCCTGTGGAAAGGAACCCCCACCGACAGCGCATCAAAAATGGTCACAATTTCGTTCACTGCATCGCTGTAACGCTGGACGAGCTGGGCTGGGAGGAAACTGTTTTCCTTTAGAAACGCCAGGGGCTTCAGGCCGTATGTCTCCCCTGTCAACGCGCTCCTGTATTCAATTTTTTTTGCCGCCCCGATATTGTGAATACGGGCCAGCAAACGGCCCATGACTTGAAGCTTTTCATCCGTTAGTTCATCAGCGGCTCTTCCTCCGGTGCGAGGCCAAATAGCATAATAAATCCCCTGTGTCTTCCGGAGGGTACTGCCGTCATTGAAATGGAGGGGGGCACAGACCGGAAT
>CAZSUQ010000517.1:0-4517 GCA_964609935.1 uncultured Thermodesulfobacteriota bacterium
CGCATCCTTTTCCACGCATCTGAACCTGAGCTCCTGCAAGATTTCATAAGGTTCCAGGTCTCTTTCGACTTTGCAAGAGACGTCACAACCGCCGCACATCTGGCATTGGTAAATCATATCCCTCAACGCATCATTAAGGTCTATCCGTTCCCTCAGCAAAGACAAAGCGGCTATCATGCGGCCGCTCGCCGATCTGCTGTGGAAGTTATACTGTTCTATGCTGGGGCAGACTCCCAAGAATCTTGAATCCTTCATCGCTTGGTGAGGTATCCACTTGCAATAGGAACACCTGTTGCATCGCATGATGTCCTGTTCATAATTCTCCAAGGCCATTGATCATCTCCTGTTCCGGTATTCGCAATCTCAAAAGCACAGCTTTCCAGGATTCATGATCCCTTTCGGATCAAAGATATCCTTAAGTTTTTTCTGTCCGATAACGTGTATGCCTTCACGGTCATAGGCGAAACGGCTACAGGTTCCGTATGGTCTCGAGAAAAAACCGCCCATCCCGGCGAGCACTTCGCCCCCTTCAGTCACCAGCTGCCTCACCGTGTCTGTCTCCCGTTCATTTTCCGGGCTATAAGGTAAGCTAAACTCCAAATGACAATTACATCCCTGTATGGTCGGTTGAAGATAGATACCCATGTCTTCGGAAGCATACAGGTACTTGTCTGCCATTTCATACATCCTGGTTATGAACTTGGGACACCTGTCAAGTGTGGTTATGAAAAAGATGTCCTGATTGCCGCCTTTTAGCCCGAGTTTCCAGTACGGATCCCGGCAAGGCCGGGACAGGACGGCGGAGACCTCTTCTGCCCTGATTCCGGAGAATTCGGTTTCAAGCTTCAAGCCGACTTCCTGAACCAGTTTCTCCGATTCTTCCTCCTGGTATGCGACTTTGTCCTGAGGGAGGAGCCCGGCACCCTCGATGCTGTAGTAAAGAACCCATTGCGGAATGGTTCCCCCACCTGTTTCAAATGCCCCGCCCCCTTGCCCCATGACGTGAGAGAGTTCCGTGCTGTTCATGATCAGCAGCTCTTCGCCCAGCTTCTTGTACGTGATTGCATAAACCAGATCGATGATCGGCTCTATGTCGTCGCTGACCACGAAAAAGGGATTCTTCACTTTCGAAAGCGGCCTGCAGCGGATCGTGGCCCAGGTGACAACGCCCATTGTACCCTGGGCCCCTTGAAGCAGCCGGGTAAAGTCAACCTGAGAGGGCCCCATGCCGCGAAGCTGGGCGCGGCCGACTTCCCACTGTTCTTCCAGGGAACCAGGACCGGCCGCTGAACCAGTGCGCATCAGTTCGCCGTTACCGTAAATGACTTCAACACATTGCAGGGGATCCTGGGCTTCCCAGTGATGCCTCGGTATGGTTATGGGAGTTCTTTCCAGAAAGCTTGTGACCACCGACTTGGAACCGCGGGGAAGAAACGTCATAAACGTGGCCAACCCTTCTTTTTCCAGGGCGGGAATCAGCTCACCGAAAGTGACTCCCGGTTCGATCATGGCCACGCGATTCCGTCTGTCGATTCGGATAATCCGCTTCATTGCGCTCACGTCCAGCACGATCGCCCCGCCTGCACCGGGAACCGTATCGCCGTTGAAACGAGGAGGACCGGAACTGACCGGAACCAGAGGCGTACTCGTCTTGTTTGCCCATCTGATTATGCTTTGTACTTCACTTGGATTGCCCGGTTTGAGGACACATCTCGGTCGCAAGCGAGGGACAAAGCTGTTGTCCTGTGAATAGGCTTGAAGAACATCCTGTGTGGACATCACATGATCGTCTCCGACGATTGTCGCCAACTCAGTCAGTTCAGCCATAGGTTGCCTCCAGTCAAATCTGAGTGAACTCCTTGTCTCTGGAATGGTAACGGCGCGATTCGGAAAGCATTGCATGAGGACCGTTTCCTTGCAAACAGCCATTTGTCATGTTGTGGATAAGAGGTCATTCTACAATCAAATGAGACCAATCAGTGACACACAGAAATGATTCGAATAGACGACGAGCGTGAGATAACCCGGCGTATGGAGACATCCATCCACCCAGAATTTCATGTTTCGAATGTTCGTCTCTGGCGTTTCACGGTTGTATGTATTCGCCATCAGGGACCTGAATCTTTTCCATTTATAAGGTTTCGAATCGAAATCTTGTCCAATTCGGAGGCAAGCTCAGAGGTCTCTGTATATTCACGAGGGAAGGGCATCCAGCGTCTCGTGAAAGGAACTTTCATCCAAGAGGCACCAGGCCCCGTTTCGAGTTAACCATCTGAATTTATTATAAAACCAAGGTTGCCCTCCAGTTATTCCAGCTGTCCGTCCTGGGGAGCCAGATATCAAAATGGCCGCTTTTCTTCTTAGGAGAGGCGGCCTTTTTCTTTTGGTAAGCAACGTTCGTAACTGCAAGCATATCAAAGGGTTTTTGGTGTTTTGGATAAAGCCGTCCTTCCTTCCATGTGGAGTTCGAACATAGGAAATTAAGCAGGCGCCTCTTTTCCTGCATTTCCTGCTTTTCGTAAAGAACCACGGTCCTTTGCGCGAGTTCGAGAAGGCGGACACCCTCATCAATGTAGCTGTGGTTGGCCGCTTGCTGCCGCTCGATTCTGTGCAGAATCGTTTCCTGCTCCTTCCTCCATTCAGAGCTTGACCCGTGGCTGAGGGCGGGTCAATTTTCCACGCCGATTTCCTTCCAAGCTGGGTCATTATTGCCTGTCGATTAACACCTCAGCAGCGGAAAGATTCAAGTTTGACAACCTTCTTTCCACTTTATTGAAAGAAATACTGAGAATTTGACATAAATCAAAGAAGCCATCTGATTTTTCATGCACGATATTAACCATACTTATTTGGTAAGAATTGTAAATCACAACTAAACAAGGGGATTGGGAATGATAAAGAAAAGTGTATCAAGAAGAAATTTCATAAAGAAAAGTACAGTGGGATTGGCAGCATCTACCCTGCTGCCGTCCGTACTATCTGCCAACAAAGCCTTTGGTGCTACCAAGAAAAAAGAAAGAGCCATGTTCTGCTACCAGTGTGAACAAACCATAGGTGGCAAAGGATGCACCAAGACCGGTGTCTGCGGGAAAACCCCTGATGTCGCTGCACTCCAAGACCTCTTAATCCACACCCTCAAAGGAATTTCCATTGCGGCCGTTGCCGGAAGAAAAGTGAGTGTCAATGATCTGGAAACCAACCGGTTTACCTGCATGGCCATGTTCTCCACCTTGACCAATGTTGAATTTGACCCATACCGGTTTGAAAATCTCCTTGAGGAGTCTGTCGCCTTGAGAGACAAGATGATCCAACGCACGAAAGCTGCCGGTGGCACGATATCATCTGACAGTGACAGCCTGACCCTGAAACTCAAACCCTCCCTGGAAGGCAAGATCAAACAGGGGAAGCAATACGGTCTCATGTCAAATCCCGATATGGACCCGGATCTCAGATCTCTTCAGCACATGCTCCTTTTTGGTATCAAGGGCATGGCTGCCTACACGGATCATGCAGCAGAGCACGGGCAGGAAGATGACGGCAATTACGAATTTGTCCACAGAGGTCTTGCATCCCTTGAAGATAAGACTCTCGATGCAAATTCCTATCTAGGGTTGGTGCTTGAATGCGGCGAGAAGAATCTTCGGGCCATGGAACTTCTGAGCCTCGGCAACACCGGTGCTTATGGTGATCCCATACCCACCAAGGTTCCCCTTGGAGTCAAGAAAGGTAAAGCCATCCTGGTATCCGGGCATGACCTCATTGACCTTGAAGCAGTTCTGAAAGCCAGTGCAGGTAAAGGCATCTATGTCTACACCCATGGTGAAATGCTGCCCGCCCACGGGTATCCAAAATTGAAAGAACGGTTTCCCCATCTTTACGGCCATTATGGAACAGCATGGCAGAACCAGAAAAAAGAATTTGCCAATTTCCCGGGTTCGATCCTCATAACCACCAATTGCATTCAGAAACCCAAAATATCCTACAAGAAGAACGTCTTCACCTCCGGTACGGTTGGAATGCCCGGCCTGACTCATTTGAATAAGAATAATCTTGGACCTCTTGTTGACAGGGCGCTTGAACTGCCCGGCTATCCAGAAGACAAAGCAGACCAGGAAGTCTTGGTGGGATTTGGACATAAGACAGTTCTGGGCGTGGCTGATAAGATTGTCGGCGGTGTCAAGGACGGTTCCATCGGTCATTTCTTCTTAGTCGGTGGTTGTGACGGAGTAAAAAGGTCCAGAAACTATTATACTGAGTTCGTTGAAAAGACACCGGACAACAGTCTTGTACTCACCTTGGCCTGCGGAAAATTCAAGTTCTTCAAAGAGCAGCTAGGGGATATTAACGGAATCCCTCGGCTCTTGGATGTAGGCCAGTGTAATGATGCCCATTCAGCCGTCCAAATCGCCGCGGCTCTCAGCAAAGCGTTTGATACAGATGTCAACGGACTGCCCTTGTCCTTTGTCCTCTCCTGGTATGAGCAAAAGGCTGTTGCCATTCTTTACAGCCTGCTCTAC
>CAZSUQ010000518.1:0-4514 GCA_964609935.1 uncultured Thermodesulfobacteriota bacterium
CTTGATCTGATCATGGAAAAAACGCGCCATCTTTCACTGAAGGAGGAAGAGAAGGACTCCATGAAGAGGGATGCGCTGGTAAAAAGGGTACAGGGCCTGGTTTTCGGATTCCTGAACGAGGGCAAGAAGGCAACAGTTCTCGCAAGGGAATTCAACGAACTGCCTCCGGAGCAGCACGAAGAGGCCAGGGACATGAGCCTGGCCCTTTTCACGGAAAGGGCTTCCCCCTTTGAGGACAACACCCGGATCCTGGCAGGTGTGGAGACCCTCCGGGATGCCGCTGCCAGGGAGGCATGGGAAGAGGCCATTGATGGGATGAAACTCTCCTTTGAGGAGCAGGAGAAAGAACTGCGAGGGGGTGCAGGCGATCGTGCAAGGGAAGACCTTGCGGCAATCGGGCTCAGCGGTCCGGCTCTCCTGCCCAACGCAGAGGCCGCACGCTTCCTTCAAGAGGAGCGGGAGAAACTCGCGACCGAATTTCGAAACAGACTTCGCAAGAAGCTGGGCTTATCCTCTCACAGGTAATCGAAGTACATTCCCTCGATCATTTCAAAATTCCTGTCCACCTCCTCCGCTGTTTCAAGGATCTCCCCATGGCCCGACAGCAGCAGAGAGGGCTTGAGCTTTCGGCATCTCCGGATGCTCTCCTTGAGAAGGGACGAATCCCCGCCCGGGAAATCCGTTCTACCCACCCCCTGTGAAAAAATCAGGTCCCCCGAGAAAAACGCGCCGGGTTCCTCCCAGAAGAGCGAGATGGAGCCGGGGGAGTGCCCCGGCGTCTCGATCACCTGAAACCGCTCACCGCCGATATCCAGCTCTCCCTCCTGGAGGTAAAAGTCAAAGGAAAGGTCCGGCATTTCCCAGCCGAACATCCTGGCAAAGGTCGGCCCGACCTCGAGGATAAAGGCCTCTTCTTCCTTGTGGACACCGATGCGGGCGCCCTGCTTCCGCATCTCAAGGGCTCCTTCCATGTGGTCCGGATGACAGTGGGTGAGAAGGATGGAGGTCACATCCTCCGGGCGGATACCGTCCTGCTCCATGGAGCGGAAAAGGTTGGGAAGAAAGGCCTTGTGCCCCGGGTCCACCATGCAGACGGCCTGGTCGTTTCGGAATAGGAAGGTGTTGCAGTTGTTCGCCCTGAAATCCCTCCAGATATACCCGTACAGATGTTCACGAATCTTCATGGATGTGTCTCCCCTCGCGGTTCTCGCTCTCTTCTCTTGGGTTCATATGTTTGTGGTCAGTGATGTGGAGGGTGCCAGCTGGAAGATCTTCTGGAATGCGGTGGAGATCTCCTTGTCATACTCGTGGCTCAGGGTGAAGATCCTGCACTGGGTGACGCGCACCGGGATGAACCGGAAAAGTTCCTTGAGAATCTCCACTTCGACCCTGCCGCTGGATTCATTGTAGATGTAGATCTGCACGTCCCCCATCCGCAACGGATTGATGGGCCTTGGATCGAGATGGGCAAGATCCACCCGGAAGTGGATGCCCCGCAGGTGCCTGGGCAGGTTGCCCCGCAGTTTCTCCTCGAGCAGTTTCGTATCCTGGACCATGCCGAAGATCTTTGGATCGTCGTAATCGGACAGGGAGAAGGTGTATTCGTAGTCCCGCTTCCATCGGGGCTTTCGGTGGATGATCCGTTGCCACTTCTTTCCCAGTTTCCTCTTCTCGGTGTCCTTGGCCCCGTGGGCCCAGTTATTGACCTCCTCCAGGAGAAACCACTCGGTGAGGCGCTGGTAAGCATCCAGGTTCTTCACGGGGTTGAAAGTGAAGATCTTCTGCAGGGTCGGCCGGAAAATCTCCTTCAGGTGAAGGTCGATGGCACGGGTCGTTCGGTGAAAATACATGTTCATGTACAGGTAGAGCCTTGCGTTGAGGAAGCGGACCAGGGCGGAAACCCCGGCCTGGTGCAGGGTCATCCCCCTGGAGGAGAAAAACGTATAATAAATCAGCCGCTCCACATCCACGAGGTCCGTGGAAACCCCGGCCATGTAGGAATCCCGAAGCACGTAATCCATGTTGTCCGCCGTGTAGATGCCCGAAAAAACTGGGCTCAGGGCCAGAACCCACGGGGGAATCCTGGCCTTGGATTGTTCGCCCGGGTTCTTCAGAAGGAACGCCATGTAGGCGGGATTCAACACCTCACCCTTTTCGAAATCCCCGCTCGGGCTCCTTCGTATTCGCCGGATCAGGGGGGCGAGCTTCTGCAGGATGATGGCCTGCCCGATGTCCTCGTGTGTGATCCCGTAGCGGTCCAGGTAATTGGTGTCAAAGAAATGGCTGAAAGGGCCGTGACCCACATCGTGGACGAGGCCGGTCATTCGCAACAGCTCCTCCACATAAGGAAGGGAGGGGGTGTCCGGAAAGGTCCGTTTCAGCGTGGGGTAGAGCTGCCTGGCAAAACGCCCTGCAAGGTACATGGCGCCCAGGGAGTGCTGAAACCTGCTGTGCTCCGCGGAAGGATAGACCCAGAAGGCACTCTGAACCTGACGGATCCTGCGAAGTCGCTGGATCCAGGGATGGTCGAGGAGATCGCGTTCCGTCACCTCTTCCATGTCCTCTTTCGTATGGGTCGTATACTGGATGTACCCGTGGATGGGATCGCAGATCAGGCTTGTCCCTTTGTATGGGAAGAAATCTTTCACATGTCACTCCTGCATGGTTGAACCAGAGGTCGTTCGCTTCCGCCTTTCCCCCTCAGCTCCCTGTACGAACCTTACGCATGGCCGAGGTGTTCGAGAAACCATCCCTGCGCAAGAAGCAGGGCATCCTGAAGATCCTCCTCCCTGACGAAGCGGTGCTCCGCTTCCGGGAAGATCCTCAACTCCTTGGGTTCGGGTGCGTGTTCGTACAGGATCCGGGCATCCGCCACCGGAACCACGTCATCCAGCGCCCCGTGCAGGATCAGGATGGGTGCGGTCAACTCACGCGCTGCAGCGGGGATGTCCTGTGCTCTGGCCTCCGCCAGGAACGTTTCCCCCACCTCGCCTTCCGCCCCGAAGAGGTGCCCCTCCTCCCTCCATTCCTCCATTTTATCCTTCAACGCCTCCATTTCATCGGCCAGCCGTCCCGGGCGTGCCACCGCAGCCATGGTGACAAGAGCCCGGATGGAAGGATCCTGCTTTGCATAGAGGATGGCCACGGCGCCTCCCATGCTGGAGCCCAGCAATCCCACAGGATCGCCCCCCTGCTCCCTCACCCATTGAACCGCACAGGCCAGATCATCCACCTCCTGGGAGAAGGTGATTTCCTCGAACCTTCCGCCCGACTCCCCGCAAAAGGAGAAATCGAACCGCAGGACAGAGAACCCCTTCTCAACAAACGCACGGGCAAAGGCGGTTTGCTTTCTTCCATCCTTGGAGGACATCATGCCGTGACAAAGGACCACCGTGGGACCCGGTCGGTCACCGTCCGCCGGGCCACGGTGAAGGCAGCCGATCAACTTCTGGTTCAAGGAATTGTAGAAGGCGACCCTCTCCATGCATCCCTTCCTGTTCGAGGTTTTGAAAAAAAGATTCCATTAATTTACCGAAGAGCATTTATCCAAGCAAGGATCCCGGCTATAATTCTCCCCCGGTGACCCATGCAAAGGCGGGCCAACAACCCGAAGGTTCCGTGGTTACGGTGCTCGCTACGTCCTTTCATACAGGTTGCGGGGTAAAGGGGGAAAGATGGACACGTGGCATTTCGACCGCTTTGAGGCTTTCCTGTTCGACATGGACGGCGTCATCACAGACAGCATGCCCAATCACTACGAGGCATGGCGCCGGATCTTCGATTCCTTTGGGATCCAGGTCTCCCGGGAGGAGGTTCTGAGGAGAGAGGGGGAACAGGGCATGGTCACCCTGCAGACCGTTCTCACCCAGCACAACCTTCGCCCTGATCCGGACAAACTGCCCTCGGTCCTCGAAAAAAAGGAGGCGATTTTCCGATCGATGCCAAGGCCTCCCCTCTTTCCGGGCGTGGAAGAATTTATTCAGGACCTACACGGGAAAGGGAAGAAGCTCGCACTGGTCACAGGGACATCCCTGGCCGAGGCAACGGACAACATGCCTTCCGGGCTCTTTCGTTGCTTCCATGCAGTCGTCTCCGGCGACCAGGTCCGAAAGGGGAAGCCGGATCCCGAGCCCTACCTGCTCGCCTTGGAAAAACTCGGCGTATCCAAGCAAGGCTCTCTGGTCATCGAGAATGCACCGTACGGAATTCGCTCTGCAAAACGTGCCGGTCTCAGCTGCATTGCCCTGGCCACATCCCTTCCGGCCTCGGAACTCACGGGCGCAGACAGAGTCGTGGAAAACATCTCCGACCTGCGCAAGCTTCTGTCTTCTTGAACCATGAACAGGATATGCATTTTTCTGGCCGGAGCGCTCGGAGAGAGACGCCCGCCGGAGCCTGCGGCAGTGCCTCTATCGCCTGCGGCGATCCATCGGCGACCACGACATCGATCCCCGTTTCCTCGATGTATCCCGCGACACCATCCAGATGAATCCGCAGAGCGATCTCTACGTGGA
>CAZSUQ010000519.1:0-4512 GCA_964609935.1 uncultured Thermodesulfobacteriota bacterium
CCCTGCGCAACGGATCTCCCCCCTTTCCCTTCCCCCCTTCCATCAGGTACTTGGCGGCCCAGAAGGCTTGGGAGCGGTCCACGACCGCCTTGGCCTGAGCGGTCACGTTGTAGAAGTAGATGGGGGATCCGAACACCACGAGCCGGGTATCATCCAGGGCGTTGTACACGATCTGCATGTCGTCCTTGAGAACACAGCGCCCGGTTTCCGCACAACTGTCGCAGCCCGTGCAGCCGGACACCTCGAGGCCGCACACGCGGACGCGATCCACGGCGGCCCCGGCTTCTGTGCAGCCGCGCAGGAACTCTTCGAGAAGAAGATCCGTGTTTCCGCCCTTGCGCGGACTCCCGAAGATGGCCAAAACCTTGGTGCCCGGTTCAGCGATGGCAGAAATGGCTCAGTCCTCCTTGTAGACTACGTCGTCGTATTCGCGTTCGAGCTTGAGTTTGTGCAGGGCTTCCTCGTTGGCCAGAACCTCGAACATCGTCTTGATTTCAGGGACGGTCGCATAGACACCCGCCAGGTCCGTGTAGAGGTCGAACGCAGCCCGCTCGCGTTTTGCCGCGCACAGAAGGATATCCTGGTAGGAAGAGTCCGGCGTGAGCTCCACGTCCACCAGGTAGTCGGAAATCTTCAGGTCCTCGGGCGGTTTCAACTCCTTTGAGGAAAAGTAACCGAGGTCGAGCTTTTCGAGCTTTGTCTTGTGACCTCTTTCCATGTCCGCCAGTTCGTTGAACATGCTCTTCCCGGAAGGGCTCTGGGTGCGGTTTGCCATGTCGGAATAGAAGTCCACGGCTTCCTGCTCCTTGTCAATAGCGAATTGAACAACCTCATCATAAAGGGCTTGCTTGTCCATTGAAACATCCTCCTTTGGTATGCACGAATGTGGGTATCCTCTTGAAAATCTCTCCGACCAAATAAAACGACCCGCAGCAGAGGATGCAATCACCGGGGCCGGAACGATCGTAGGCGTCCTCCAGGGCTTCGTCCGGATTCCGGGTGACCCGTGCATCCGTATCCGGGGCCTGCTCCTCCAGGATCTCCCGGATCCTCCGGGGATCTTCCAGACGCGGAAAATCAAAGGTCGTAAGCGTCCACCGGTCTGCAGCGGACGCGAGCCGACCCACCATGCCGTGAACATCCTTGTCCTTTGAGCAGGCAAACAGCACGTGAAGATCCTTGAACCGGATCTCTTCCAGCACCGTCTTCAGAAGAACGTCAACAGCCACCGGGTTGTGTGCCCCGTCCACCACGAGATACGGATCGACGGCGACCATGTCGATCCGTCCCTGAAGCCTGGTTTCCGCCAGCACCTCCCTCACCCGGTCCGGTTCGGGAAGGGTGCCTGCCCCGGCCTGCATGAACAGCTCGGCAGCCCCGATGGCGGCTGCCGCATTCATCCGCTGGTGCCTGCCGAGAACCGGGATCTTCAAGTCCGGGTAACGGGCAAGGTCGGTTTGCACGGAAAACCGGGCCTGTATTCCTGCTTCCTTTTCTTCCACCCGAATCTGCTCCCCCACCCAGAACAGGGGCGAGCCCGCCTCCCGGCACGCATCCTCCAGCACGGAACGGGCTTCCGGCTCCTGTGGATGGGAGATCACGGGGACCGAGGGCTTGATGATGCCCGCCTTCTCCGCCGCGATCCGGTCCAGCGTGTTGCCGAGCTTCTCCATGTGATCCATCCCCAGTCGTGTGATCACACATGCATCGGGGCGAAAAACATTGGTGGAATCCAGCCTGCCCCCGAGCCCCACTTCCATCACGGCTGCCTCCACCTGTTCGGAGCGGAAATGAAGAAAGGCCACCGTTGTCAAGATGTCGAAAAAGGTCGGCGGTTGTTCCGTATCCTTCAGCTCCATCAGGGAAGGCTTGAGCCTGTTCATCAACGCAAGGAACTCGTCCTTCTCGAGCAGCCTGCCGCACACCCGGATCCGCTCCTCCTTGTTGATGAGGTGAGGAGAGGTGAACAGCCCCGTACGGAATCCATGTGCGCGAAGGATGGTCTCGGAAAAGACGGCGGTGGAACCCTTGCCCTTGGTGCCTGCCAGGTGGATGCCGTGAAGGTCGTGGTGGGGGTTGCCCACCCGGTCAAGTAATCTTTGGATGCGCGTAAGGTCAAAAAGGTCATCAGGAACCTCCACCGCCTTGAGCATCCGCTCGTAGTCGGTGAACTCACTCAGGTACCCTTCCGCGTCTCCATACGTCTCGAAGCGGTCCTTGTACGGCTGGGATTTCAAGGAATGAGGATCCACGGGGGAAGACCTGTCCGGCCCGTTCAGATTGAGGTTGTTTCGACCCGGACGAACCTATAGAAGAAGGGGGGCGAAGTCAAGAAAACCGGGAAACCGGCTCCATTTGCACGGGATTCGATTCATTGAAATCCCCGTGCCTTCTGTGGTATGCACAGCAGTCAAAGAGAAGATTTCAAGGAGGATTGATCGCATGGCTGAACCTCTGTGGACGCCGTCACCCGAAACCGTTCAACAGGCGAACACGACACGTTTCATCCAGTTCGTGAACCGGAAATACGGCCTGGTGCTTTCAGACTTTCCGTCCCTGTACAGGTGGTCGGTGGAAAACATCTCTGATTTCTGGGCCGCGGTCTGGGAATTCGGTGAGGTTCGAGCCTCGAAAAGCTGGGACACCGTTGTTCAGGACATGGACCGGATGCCGGGCGCCAGGTGGTTCCAGGGCGCGCGACTCAACTTTGCAGAAAACCTCCTGCGGTACCGCGACGACCGGGAGGCCCTCGTCTTCAAAGGTGAAGGCCAGGAACCCGTCCGGATCACCTACCGGGAGCTCTATGACCAGGTGGCCAGGCTGTCCTCCTCCCTGAGGGAGATGGGCGTGACCGTCGGCGACCGCGTGGCAGGGTACATGCCCAACCGGATCGAGACCGTGATCGCCATGCTGGCCGCCACCAGCATCGGTGCCATCTGGTCCTCCTGCTCCCCGGACTTCGGCATCCAGGGCGTGCTGGACCGTTTCGGCCAGATCGAGCCCAAGGTGATCTTCGCACCCAACGGATACTTCTACAACGGAAAGACGTTTGACTCGCTCGGACGTGTGGGTCAGATTCTGGAAAAGCTCCCCACGATCCAGCGGGTGGTTGTGGTCCCCTACACGGATCCGACTCCGGACGTGGCCTCGATCCCCAACGCCGTGCTCTTCCAGGACTTCCTTGCATCCGAGGCCCCCGGCGAGATCCCCTTTGAGCAGCTTCCCTTTGACCACCCTGTGTACATCCTCTATTCCTCCGGCACCACGGGCGTCCCCAAGTGCATCGTCCACGGCGCAGGCGGAACCCTTCTCCAGCACCTGAAGGAACTCCTGCTGCACACGAACCTCCGGCGGGAGGACACGATCTTCTACTTCACCACCTGCGGGTGGATGATGTGGAACTGGCTCGTCAGCTCCCTGGCCGTGGGGGCCCGGACGGTCCTGTTCGACGGATCGCCCTTTTACCCGGGCCCCGATGCCCTGTGGCAGCTCGCCCAGGACGAGAAGATCTCTGTTTTCGGTACGAGCGCCAAATACCTGACCTCCCTTCAGAACGAGGGGTGCAAGCCGGGAAAGGACTTTGACCTGAGCCCGCTCAGGGCGATTCTTTCCACCGGGTCTCCCCTGTCCGTTGAAGGCTTCCACTACGTTTACGATGAAATCAAGAAAGACCTCTGCCTGTCGTCCATATCCGGCGGAACCGACATCATCTCCTGTTTCGCCCTTGGCAACCCCATCGGGTCCGTGCACGAGGGCGAGCTTCAGTGCCGCGGTCTGGGAATGAAGGTGGAGGTTTTCGATGTGAAGGGAAACAGCATCCAGGGCGAGAAAGGGGAACTCGTCTGCACGGCCCCGGCGCCCTCCATGCCGATCTACTTCTGGAACGATCCGGACAACGAGAAGTACAAGGCAGCCTACTTCGAGAGATACCCCAATATCTGGCACCACGGAGACTATGCCGAACTCACCGAACACGAGGGCATGATCATCTACGGGCGGTCCGATGCAACCCTGAATCCCGGAGGTGTTCGGATCGGCACGGCGGAGATCTACCGGGTGGCGGAAGGGCTGCCCGAGATCAAGGACAGCCTCGTGGTGGGCCAGGACTGGCAGGACGACGTACGGGTGATCCTGTTCGTCATGCTCAACGAGGAGGTCGAGCTCAGCGAGGACCTCAAGGCCCGGATCAAGAAGGCGATTCGCCAGGAATGCACCCCCCGTCACGTTCCGGCAAAGATCCTGACGATCAAGGACATTCCTCACACCCTGAACGGGAAGAAGGTGGAGCTGGCGGTGCGGAAGATCATTCACGATCAGCCCGTGCTCAACCGGGATGCGCTGGCCAATCCGGAGGCGCTCGACCTGTACATGGATCTCGAGGAACTGCAAACCTGATCCGGCGAAGCAGAAATGCCCATCTACGGCGTTGGGCTCGGGCCGCTTCGCTCCGACGTACAAAAAGTACGCCTCCGCGACCTGGCCCTTCGCCCGCCTTGTATATGGACATTTCTG
>CAZSUQ010000520.1:0-4509 GCA_964609935.1 uncultured Thermodesulfobacteriota bacterium
GAGGTCAAACTGTTTCAGTTCCTTCAGTGCGTTCTCTCCTGCAACAACAAAAAGATGCTCAAAAAAGAGATGTTCCTGGAAAGGGTGAAGAACGCACTGAAGGAACTGAAACAGTTTGACCTCTCCTCTATCATGCAGATCCTCCCCCAGTGCGATGCCTGCGGAAGCCCCATGAGGCCGGATGTGGTCATGTTCGGAGAACAGGTCCAGATGGTTCAGGAGTCCTTTGAGGAGGCCAGCGACTGTGAAGTCATGCTCGTCCTGGGAACATCGGGTGTTGTGTACCCTGCTGCGGCCATTCCGCAGAAGGCAAAAGAGGCTGGCGCCAGGGTGATCGAGATCAATCCCGGTGAAAGCGTCTATTACGGCCTTGCAGACGTGCAGATCCCTGAGAAATCAGGCAAGGTCCTTCCCGAGATCGTAGCGAGGCTTCAACATGCATAACCGCCACTACTTTTCCAGCCTGTTCTTCCTTGCAGGAGCCATACTGGCGTCCGTGGCAATCCTGGGATGCGCCTCTGAGGACAAAAACCTTGCCACGAACCCATCCGCTCCCCTTGATCCTACCCGGCCGGGTCCGTTTCCCGTTGGCAACACCTGTATCCACCTCGTTGATCATTCCCGGCGAGACCCTTCCTACAGGAGCGATCGACAGCTCCTTGTTGAGGTCTGGTATCCGGCGGCAGCAGGAACATCCGGCCTGTCCGAGGGACGAATCGTGGATTTCGTCCATGAGAAATGGGTGGACCTGGTGAAGCTCGTCTTCGGGCTCATCTTGCCCGAGGAAGAGATGGAGAACCTCTACCGGACGACCGGTTCGGTCCCGGGCGCTCAACCGGACGATGAACATGGCCCCTATCCGCTGATCCTCTTCTCTCACGGCAATGGAGGGATCCGTTTCCAGAACCATACCCTTGCACGTCACCTTGCCAGCCATGGCTACGTGTTTGCCGCTCCGGATCACACCGAGAACGCAGCCTTTACGGCACTACCCAAGGATCTGGTCATCTATAACCCATTGCTCATGCCGAAGAGTTTTCTGGACAGGCCCCAGGACCTCGAATTCGTACTAGATGATCTTCTCGAGAGGAACATGAGCGGATCCGGAGATCTTCTCGAGGGGATCATGGATACGGAGCGAATCGCCATTTCAGGGCATTCATTCGGAGGTCCGGCGCTGATGATCCTGGCCCAGCTGGACCCCAGGTTCAAGGCAGGCCTCGACCTTGCAGGCCCTTATATCTCTCTGGCCCTCTTCTCCCTGGAAATACCCATGATGTACATGATCGGCCTTGAGGACAAGACGGTTGGGAATCCCTACAACAGTTGGATCGTCGGTGTTTACGAAAACTCGCCTCCCCCCAAGTTTCTCCTCCAGTTCCCTGATGGAGGGCACTACACCTTTACCGACGCATGCGGCATGACCCCGACCTTGTTCGGCACCGGGGACGGATGCGGCGAGGGGACCCGATACGAGGACGGTTCCTCTTTTACCTATATCGATCACCAGTTGGCACAGGCCATTCAGCACGCGTATATCACCGCCTTTTTCGACTACACATTGAAGGGGGTGAGCCCCTACGAGGACTGGCTTGTCAGGAATCATTATCCACAGGATATCCTCCATTCCTTTGCTCTTCCCTGAATCCCGCCAATACACCTGAGCCGTATATTGCGTGAAGCCTTCTGCTGCACGTTGCGTAACCATGGAATATAAGGCCTGAAGATGTCGTAGGTCCTGGCGCCCTGTGACAATATTTTGGCGTTGGGAATCCGGGTTGATGCGCCTATTCTTTTCCGCGCAACCCGGATATCTCTTTCAAGTTTTGACATCTATCTACCTAACTACCTGAATGTATGAGATATTTTCAAGATTCTCCCTTTCATGCCCCTTCTGCCCCAGGAGTTGCTCAGGCATTGGATGCTCATGGCATCGTTTTTGCCTTCTGTAAGCCCCTATAACGGAAAAACAAACGTTCAGGAGGAAGAGATGGACCAGGTTGAACCGTCCCAGACAATGCCCGAAACGGAAGAAGTCTCGGATCTGCGCAATCGGATGGAGCAGTACTCCACCCTCAATTTCCAGGAGAACCGCTTTAACGAACTCATCGTAAAGGCCGAAGAACACCGCCACAGTGTTCAGGCCCATGTCTACCAAAAGGTGAAAGAGGAATACGAAACAAAGAAGGTCGAGATCGAAAAAGAGAGAGAGAATCTCGAAAACCATCTTCAGGAAAATCTGCAGAGGTTTCTTGCAACGCATGACCGCATCCTTGGAAGGAGCGCGGAACAGGCCGAACGCTTGGAGGAACTGAACTTCCGCATCCGGGTGGGGGAGTTCCCAGAGGAAGAGTTCGCCGAAGAGCGAGAAAAGCTGAAGCAGCACCTCTCGAGTCACACGGAAGACCTGGGACGGATCGAGGAGATCCTCCAGGAATTCACAAAGGTGGGGCTCTTTGAAGACGCAGCAAAACCGCCCGTTTCATCCGGTGAACATGAAAGGCAGACCCGGGAGGGGAAGGAAGCCCTTTTTCTGTCTTCGAACGAACAGCATACGGAAAGACAGGAACCCGACTCGGTGATGATCGAGCCTGAAGGCACCGTGGAAGAGAAACAACCATCTTCCCTGGATGAGGCACCGGAAGAATCCGGTGACAACCAGCCTGAAACGGGTTTTCTCGTGATGGAGGAGGATTCCTCCACAAACGACGAACCCTGCCCGGTTGTCAGGTGCCCGGACACGATCCCCCAAACGGCTCACGCACAGGATACAGATTCCAGTCGGATTGCCCAGAACGGAAGCCAGGACCTTTCAGCAAACGGTTACGTTACCGGTTACCTCGTTGCCATGGAGGGAAGCCGGCAGGGAGACCGGTTCCCCATGATCAGTTCCAACATTACGCTGGGGAACTCGCCCGGGATCGATATCAGGCTCGACGACGGAGGCATCAGCAAGTTTCACGCCCGTATCCTATACAAGGAGAAAAAACATTACCTCGAGAATCTGGATCCCATGGGCCGCAGCTTTGTAAACGGGATTCAGGCCGACCTGATCGAGTTGAAGGACGGAGACGTCATACGTTTGGGAGAGATCAAGTTCCAGGTGGACTATGCCCCTGTCAGGCCGGACTGAACCGAACAGGAAGAAGATACGAATGTGATGACCCTACCTTGCCCGCATTGCAGGACGCGATTCAAGCTGGCCTCTGATTCCATCAAAAGGGGATCCGTCAGGTTGAAATGCCCTGCATGCGGAGGCGTGTTCGTCGTCAGGACCCCGCAAGGAGAAAGGAAGGCCAGGGAGTCCTCGATTCGTTCCTCCGGGAATCCTTGTGCCGCCCCCTCAACCGTAAGTCCTTTGCTCAACCCGTCGGACAGGTCGATATACACGGACACGAAAAAGGAAGACGATCATCCTGTCCAAAAAGACCCTGGCCGCGAAAACAAGCAACGACAAGGACATAAGGTCCTCAGGAACTCCCTGTTGATCCTTTTGCCCGTATTCGGTCTTCTTGTGGCACTCATTGGTCTTGTCTTCCCTGTTCTGCATGAAAGGGCTGCACGACCTGTAGACAACGGGGTTCAAACCACACAGACACAGGATCGACTTCCTACATGGGGGGAATCAAAAGGACCGGCAAGAGAAAAAGTACAGAAAAGCCCCTTGAAGAGGAATGTGGGCCTGGATCAAGGCCGATCCGTTTCGAATCCCGGAGCCTCCCTCTATCAGGCTCTTTCCCCCTTCTCCCCATTTGAGCAAGGATCGATGTGCGAGTCTCTGCTCGAGCTCCAGGAGAAAAGGCTCCATGACGACGAAGCAGGGGCGTGTTCAATCTATCCCATCTGGATCGCCTATCTGGCCGTGGAGACATCAGACAAGCTCGTGCCGGGCTGCCGGCTCGAATCCCCTTTAGGTCACGCCACGAAGGCAATTCGAAACGGCGATCTCTGCAGTCGCGGCTATGCATTTCTATCGGTTTACTATGCCCAGAAGAAGATCGCCGATCGCTCCATTTCCTTTCTTCATGAGGCCAAACACGGTGCTCCGGAAGACCCTTGGGTAAACCTGGCGGAAGCCCTCTACTATCAAAAGGTTTTCAAGGACAGGGACAGGGCCTCGGTCATCCTGTCGAAGCTCCTGGACCAACCGCAGGTGTCTCCGGTTACGAGGTATCTTCTTTCCAGCATGTACATCATGGGCGGAGATTACGACGAGGCAGCCCAGGTCTTCCATCCCCTGGCGGAACAATTCCCCAACCAGGAGATATTTCTTCGCATGAACAGGATCCTGTCTTCTCTCCGTCAGGCCCCGTATTACAGCTCGGAAACGGCCGAAGGTCTCATGAACCTCTCAAGGGTGTATGTGTCCATGCATAACCTTGCCATGGCCGAAAGGTTGTGTGTCAGGGTGCTGGAGGAGATGCCCGGCAAGCTGTCTCTGGAAGAGAAGAATGAGTTCTATTTCGACCTTGGCAAGTTCTATGAAAATCGAGGGGACAAGGACAATTC
>CAZSUQ010000521.1:0-4503 GCA_964609935.1 uncultured Thermodesulfobacteriota bacterium
ACCAAACCGGTGAGCTGCTCGCTGACCAACCAGAGCGTATGTCCCATGGACCGGTCCAGGGCATGTTTGAACGGCTTCCCTACACGGGTCATGTCGAAATACTTTCCCGTGATCCCTTCCATCTCAGGACTCGCGGCCATATAGTACAGGGCCTCTCCCGACATCTGCGTTGGCTGGAGCATCCGGTCGATCAGAAGCTTTCGGAAGGTCCGGTAGATCACCCCATTGTTCAGGCCGATGTTGCTGAAGACCTCTCCAGGGTGCACGGCGGTCACCGAAACGCCCGTCCCTTTCAACCGGTCCGATAGCTCGCGGGTGAACATGATCCCCGCGGTCTTGGCTGCGCCGTACCCTTTCAACCCTCGATACTTCCGCTTTTCCCAGTGCAGGTCGTTCAGATCCAGCCCGCCGAACTGGTGTCCTTTGGAGCTGACGTTGATGATGCGCGACGGTGTGCTCTCTTTCATTCGCTCGAGAAGAAGGTGCGTCAGCAGAAACATCGCCAGGTAGTTGATGGCGAACACGGTTTCAAATCCGTCCACGGTCGTGGTTCTATTGGTGTTGTACATGCCCGCGTTGTTGATCAGCACGTGAATCTTCGGATACCGGTCCAGCAGCGTACGGGCGAGCCTGCGCACCTCGTCCAGGGAAGCGAGGTCGGCAAGGACCAGGTCCACCGGACCCGTGGCCTTCGCCTCGATTTTTCCCTTGGCCGCCTCTCCCCTCTCCTGATTCCGGCAGACCATGACCAGGTGGGCCCCGTGCCGTGCGAGCTCCAAGGATGTGGCAAACCCCACGCCCGAGTTTGCACCGGTCACGATACAGACACGCCCGTCCAAGGATACGTGGGTCGTGTGTTGCTTTTTCATCGTACGTTTCCCCTGTTATCCCATTACGGTTTTCATGAACCAGCGGTACATCTTCCCCATAACCGGGATCGCGTCCAGGGAATCTCCCCACAGGTCGTAATAGTCCCGGTGTACCGTGATCAGGCCCTCTTCATCCACGGTGAGTCGCGTCGCACCGTACATGGGGGTCAGGGGTGCCTTCATGAAGCGCATGCTCATGGTCCACTCCACGAAGAAGACATTCCCGTTCTGTGCGATATGGTGGACTTCCATGTAGATCTCGGAGCAGCGCTTCAGCAGGCGTTCGCACATCTCCATGAACACCTCCCTCCCATCAAACGCCTGTATGCTGTCATGAAATCGACATTGCGGGTGATAATGGGGGTAGATTTCTGAAAAAACGGGTTTCTTCCCTTTGCCGTAAGGGCTCATCCAGATCTCCAGCATCCTGTCCAGTGTCATGGCATGTTTCTCTGCAGACATGGTCTCTCCTCTCAATCCTTTTTGAATGACATGGCCCGCGGGCCGGTTACGTGGATCGGGTTTACCTGGGAGAGCAAGCGGGTGGCGCCAAGGGTCAGCCGGGGAAAGAGATTGCCTTCCTGTCCCTTCTGCTCAAAGTACCACCGCGCCCACATCTCGGCCATGTTGTCGGCCGGGGGTCTGTGGATCTTCCGCTCTCGCAGGGTGATGGCCCTGGACGTATCGCACTGGGTCACGCACACCCCGCACCCGATGCATCGGGTGTAATAAACCACGGCCTTTTTGGGCCTCGCCTTTCTTCGGGTGGCGGTCTTCTTCGCAGCCGCCTTCTTCCCTGCAGTCCCTTTCCTCCCTGCAGCCTTCTTCCCGGCACCGGCTTTCGCATCCTTTTTAACCGGTTCTTCCAGGAGGGCAATCGCGTCCATGGGGCACATTTTGACGCAGGTCCCACAACCTATGCACTTTGCTCTGTCCACCACCGCCTCGAACCGGCTCTGGGAAAAAGTGGCCGGGCTGTGGAATTTCTTCAGGATGCGCATGACCTCACAGCAGCAGTTGCAACAGGAGCAGACGATCATAGGGTCCACCACGTTCTCCGTCATGTGGACCAGACCCGCCTCCGTGGCTTGCAGCTTTGCATCAAGAAACTCCTCTTTGGAGACCCGCCTTCCCATGCCCGTCTTGATTGCCCCTTCCGCAGGCCGCCCCAAGCTGGAACAGGTGTTCCGGCTCCGACCGCACCCCTTCCCCAACAGCTCCATTCCATGACGGCAGGTACAAACGTTCACGAGACAAAGGCTCTTCTTGGCCCTGTCCACCATTTCAGAGTACCGGTCGGAAGGAAACGCCACCACGCCCAGGCCCGGTGTCGAGTCCACGGCCTGCTCCACCGAGATGATCCGGCCAAAGGGCATCCCCAGGATCTGGTACCTGTTTGCCACCTCCTGAGGTGCCAGCCATGTGTAGAACTCGTCCAGGAAGTCCTTGAAGAGACGGGCGAACTCCCGGAGCCAGACACCGTCGTCTCCCTCTTCCCGCATCTTCTTCTCGCCCACCAGCATCTGGGCATCGTAAAGCAGCGGGTACAGGGGGAGAAGCCCGTACATGGAAAACCCCTTGGCCCCGACACCAACGATCAGGGTTCTCTTGGCGAGCGAGTCGAGTATCGGCTTGACCTCCCTCACCGGGCGATGCACCTTCTTTGAAATGGCCCGGGCGGACTGCATCCCATCTCCCA
This sequence comes from uncultured Thermodesulfobacteriota bacterium, assembly GCA_964609935.1. GTDB lineage: Bacteria > Desulfobacterota > DSWW01 > DSWW01 > DSWW01 > CAYTRL01. The sequence goes on from CAZSUQ010000521.1 coordinate 2,569, forward strand.
GGGCGAGGACGATCTCTGCCTCCTCATCGGTGTACATATACCTGAGCAACGTCAGGGCCGATTCGGGCACCACGATTTCCGTGTACTTGTCCGTCCGGAGGCACTTCTCAGCCAGGGCTCGATAGGTAAGATCCGGATGCATTCTGGCTCCTTTCAATCCGTTAGAGGTGTCCGGCCTACACTCCCGTTCCGTTCTCCTTCGCCGGGTATGCCCTCATATCTTGGGTGGATAGTCGGGCAAGTCACGATAGAGAGGATGCTCATCCTCCACCTTGATCCGGGCGACCCTCCTGGCCGCGGCTTTGTACCTGTCCAGGTCGGCCAGGGCCAGGACGGACATGCGCTGCGTTGCCAGGGAGCCCTCTCCATGAATCGTCAGAACCGAGTGCCAGCTGGACGTCAAATCCTTGATGACGCGAAAGGCCCGCATCCTGTGCTCTGCCGGGATGCCGGCTTTCCCGGTGAGGTACTTTTCCAGCAAGGGCCGCGTTTCCGGGTTGGAGAGGTCCTTGGAGGAGGGAACCGTGCAGACCAGGCCGCCGGCAATGTCCTGAACGTGCTTGATCGCCTGATGATAATGGTCCGCAAAATAGTACTTGGCAATGTTTGAGTACATGGGGTTCGGGTAGACGAGGTCCGACCCTTCGTCCCTCACACACTTGACACAGGCCTGCTCTGCGATGGCTTCCGTTGCCTCGCAGTACATGGTCAGCCAGGCGAGTTTCTCCTGAATATGTGGGATTCCTTCCAGGCCGTTGTATTCCGCGATCAATGCGGCGGCCCCTGCCAGGATCTCGAGCTCCACATACTTGTACGAGTCGGCAAACAGACGGTGGGAGTTGCCGAAGGCATAGGCCATGTCCCCGGAAAAGCCCCATTCTCCGTCCATGAACACCCTGTCCCACGGGACAAAGACATCCTCGAACACCACGATGGAATCGGCAAAGAAGATGCTAGCACAAAACGGATGATCAAACTCGTTGTCAAAATCAAGGGTCTCGTCGTCACAGCTGATCATGGTGATCCCGGGCGCGTCAACAGGTACGGCAAAGGTGACCGCATAGTCCTTGTCGTCTTCCTTGTGGCGACGGCAGGGGATGCAGATCATCTCGTTCGCGCAGGGTGCAAGGCTGATATGCGCCTTGGCGCCCCTGACGATGATCCCGTCCTTATTCCGATCCGCCACCCGGACATAGTAGTCCTGGTGCGGCACCTGTTTGGAAGGACGAAGACTTCTGTCCCCTTTGATGTCGGTCACCGCACCGATCACCGCCAGGTCATGCTCCATCACGTGGCTGCGATACCCCTCCACGCGCTCCCGGTACTTCGTACCGATCTTCCTGTCCATTCGGTCACACACCACACCGATGGCGTTCAACGCGTCCACACCCGTGGTGTTGCTCCCGCCCGGAATCCCGAATCCGATACGCGCCAGCAACTGGATGATCTTCCTTCTTCGAAGAAGATCCTCGGCGTCCCTCTCCGGCTTGTGAAGAAAGCGAACGCGTTCCCCCGCCTCATCCGTGTCCACGAACAGCTCCCGGTATTTCGGGTCTCCCGTGATCGTGTAATCGATGGCCATCTGTTTCAGGAGTCGCTGCAAGGCCGGATGTGTTGTGACATCCTTGATTCTTTCCCCACGATAATAGACCACCCGGTCATCCTTGATGCTTTCAATGTATTCTTTCGCCGTTCTGATCGCCATGAACACGCTCCTTGGTTGTGGTTAACCTTGCCCAACTTGCGTATCGCTTGGTTTTCCGGAAGAGAACAGATAGGTTTCCCGGTCAGGTCATTCTAAGTATTTGTTGACTGGTCAGTCAAGATATTTTATGGGTAGTCAATATTGTTTTGACCAAACATCGAGAATTCCAGGGCTCCGTACCATGGATTCATAGCAAAAAAGCCATGACAGGAACCTGTGAACGGGAGGGA
>CAZSUQ010000522.1:0-4500 GCA_964609935.1 uncultured Thermodesulfobacteriota bacterium
CCCTGGCTGAACTTAAAGAACTGTCGCTCAAGGGGTACAAAATTGGCCACATCGTAGATGGTCCGAAAGGCCCTTTTGGTGAGATTAAACCCGGTTTGCTGAGAATCGCTCAGGTTTCAGAATTGCCCATTATCCCCACAATCACTTCCGGTCAGAAAAAATGGGTATTCAACAGCTGGGACAGGTTTATGATTCCAAAGCCGTTTTCTCGTGTGATCATCAGGTTTGGAGACGCAATTCTTGTTCCACAGGGATTGAACAAAGATGAGTTTGCCAAGAAAAGCAACCTCATAGAACAAAGGATGAAGGAACTATATAAAGATACAGATTTGATCTGGACAGATCCGGTGAAAGTTAGAGAGATATTTAAAGGGGGGGCGGATCATTTACAGCCTCCTTCTTGACGTTTCAGTTTCCCAGCGCGCGCAGGGGTGCGGGGATGAGGCCGCCGCGCCGTACAAAGCCTGCGGATGAGAATCGACTCACCTTCATGACCGTGCCTGCACCGAGCAGGCCTCCGAAGCTTACTACGTCCCCTGGGACGGCTCCGTGAACAGGGATCAGGCGGCACCCGGTGGTTTTGTCATTGGTGATGCCGATGGCGCACTCGTCCGCAATGATGCCGGCCAGGGTCTCTGCCGGCGTGTCCCCGGGCAGGAGCACCATGTCCAGGCCCACCGAGCACACCGCGGTCATGGCCTCGAGCTTCTCCAGGGAGAGCGAGCCCCTTGCTGAGGCGGCATCCATGCCCGAATCCTCGGACACCGGGATGAAGGCGCCGGACAGCCCGCCCACGCGGGAGGAGGCAAAAGCCCCCCCTTTCTTCACGGCGTCGTTGAGAAGGGCCAGCGCTGCGGTGGACCCGGGCGCCCCGCACGATTCCAGGCCCATCTCCTCCAGGATGTTGGCAATGCTGTCTCCCACGAGCGGTGTGGGCGCCAGGGAGAGGTCCACGATCCCGAAGCGCACGCCCAGGCTCCGGGAGACCTCCCTTCCAATGAGCTCTCCCATCCGCGTGATCTTGAAGGCCGTCTTCTTGATCTCATCGGCCACCCTGCCGAGGTTTGCGTCCTTCATCTTTGAGATGACCGAGCGCACCACGCCGGGCCCGGACACGCCCACGTTCACCGTAGCCTCCCCCTCTCCCCAGCCCACGGTGGCCCCGGCCATGAAGGGGTTGTCCTCGGGTATGTTGGCAAAGGTCACGAGCTTTGCGGCTCCGATGGATCGTTCCCTCCGGGTCCGATGGGCAAGGGAGCGGATCGCCTTTCCCATGGTGAGCACGGCGTCCATGTTGATGCCCGCCCTGGTGGTGGCCACGTTTATGGAGGAGCAGACACGTTTCGTGCTTCCAATGGCCTCAGGGATGGACTCGATCAGCGCCCGGTCCATGGGTGTGGCCTCTTTGTGCACCATTGCAGAGAAGCCGCCCAGGAAATCCACCCCGATCTCTGCGGCGACCTCGTCGAGGGTTTGGGCTACCTGAACGAAATCCTCCTTCTTCCTGGAAAGAAGAACCCGTGACACAGGGGTGATGGAGATCCTGCGGTTGATGACCGGGATTCCAAACCGGGACTCCACGGAACGGGTGACAGGCACGAGCTCACGGCCGATACCGAGGATCTTTTTCCGGATCCGCCTGCAAGCGATCCCGGGATCCGTATGGGCACAGTCCTGTATGTCGATGGCAAGCGTCACGGTGCGTATGTCCAGGTGCTCGGACTCGATCATCCGAACCGTTTCTCTGATTTCCTCGATCTCAAATCCCATGGTTCATCCTCGCTGGCGGCCTCCTAGATTCGGTGCATGTAACGGTAGACCTGCTCATGCTGCACGATGATCTGCAGCCCGATCTGCCTTCCGAGTCGTTCCAGACGCTTCCGCAGCGCCTCCACCTCCAGGTCCGCACCTGCCATGTCCACCAGCATGATCATGGTGAACAGGTCGCCCATGATGGTTTGTGAGATGTCGATGATGTTGACCTTGTTTCTTGCAAGAAGGCCGGAGATCTTGGCAACGATCCCCACCTTGTCCAATCCCACAACGGTCAAGACAACCCGATCCTGTGCATCACCCATGCTTCCTCCCTGTTTACCCGGATGTTGATATGCGACTCAGAACAAGGTGAAGATACCACATGGCCACATTCGTGGACAGGACCAGGGCTGCGGCGAGCAGGTGAGGCAGGGCCATTCGTTTCGCTTCGCTTCCCCTGCGAAGCCTCGTGTCCCTGATCACACGCATCCCTGGAGGCGGGTACTGGGCTGACCTGTGAATCTTCAGGGCGAGGGAAAGGAAATAGGCGGCAAAGACCAGGGAAACGATGGCATTCAGGAAGGTGATGCCGGTCACGATCCCCTTGACCCTTGAGATCGCTGCTTCCGGGTCTTCGGCTGCCATGGATTCTATTTCATCGAATTCCGAACGGAGAGTGGGGACACATACAGCGGCCACGAGCGCAAGGAAAAGGAGCACGATGAGAACGGTTTTTCTGAGATCCCTGTCTGCGGGTACGATCAAAGGGTCCATCCGCGTCCCTTCCCGAAGAAACATCTAAAAGCATAATGATATTGAAAGGTTATGGGTTCAGCATGGAGATTGTAAGAGTCTTTGTTCAGAAACACAAGAGGAACAGAGAGAAAGCGTGACGCAATATGAAATGATGAAAGGAAATGGATGCTCGTCTCGGCAGGATGATCTTTATTTTTTCACGGATCGAAAACAACAAAAAAGGTGCGGAAGCTTCATTGCATGACCCCGGAGGGTGTTTGCCTGATGGGGGACGCCATCGTAACATAGAAGAAACCCGTCGAGCGGTTAGCGATCGTTGCACCAAGTTCGTGTGGAGGCGCGAAACAAACATGCACCAGAGGGTCTTGTGTCGGCCGTGAAGAAGTACGATTTCCGCAACCGATTTCTCTCTCCTGTTCTCATGCTCGTGTCCGTGGCGCTCGGGTCCTGGGTCGCCTACAACCTGGCATGGAGGCTCAATGTCCCGGCCCTTCACCGGTTCATCGCCCTTATCTCCGGAACACTGCTCTTTCTGTCCGTGGCCTTTGGGGCCCTGCTCGTCTACCCGGTCACCTATTTCAGGGGCGCCCCGGCCAGGGAAAGGGTTCTTGCCTCCCTGTTCACCCCTTTCCTGTGGGCAACAAAGGAGTGCATACGGCTCTCTGTGTCGTTCTCGTTCCAGGAGTGCCTGTACTACTACGTGAATCCCCTGAACCTGTGGCTTCTTTGCGGCGTTTGCGCGCAGATGGCCCTTGCGGAGATTCTCTGCAGGCAGCGTCGCAACAGGCACCCGGGCGAATCGATCCGGGTTCTCCATCCCGGTGTCCTTGCCTTGTTCCTTGTGAGCTTGTCCCTCGCAGTGGGCCTTTACGCATGGGGAGAGGGTGAGAACGTGTACGTGATCTTTCTTGAAGGGTACAGAACCCTGTTCGGCGCCGGTACCGGGATACCCATGCTTACGAAGTAAGCAAGGGTATAAATACGATCGTATACCTAAAGGAGATTGCCGCGTCGCCTTCGGTTCCTCGCAATATCCGGCTTATATGCAGCACAGAATACGTTGTCGAATTTGAGTAAATCAGCACTACGCCTTGAAAAGAGGTGGACCGCAGGATGTCTGTGAAAAAACCTTGCAGCGGATATGGAGAATCAACCCGACACAGGAGAATCCCGGTCCTGCTCCTGGTCGTTGTTACCTTACTGGGTGTTACAGGGATTCCTTGTCCAGAGCCGGCCTTTTCTGTGGAGAGCGATTCCAGGGAAAAGCCCAATATCATCTTCATCCTGAGCGACAACTGCAGGTGGGACTGCATGGGGTTCATGGGCCACCCCTTCATCCGGACGCCTGCCCTGGACAGGCTCGCCTCGGAAGGGGTGGTCTTTGAAAACGCCTTCAACACAACTTCCCTGTGCAGCCCGTCGAGGGCCAGCATCCTCACAGGCACCTATGCGCACACCCACGGGGTCCTGAACAACCACACCCCCTGGACAGGGAGCGTGCCCACTTTCTTTCGCACCCTCAAGGAGGCCGGTTACGCCACGGCCTTTGTGGGCAAGTGGCACATGCCCGGAAAGGGCCTTCCCCACATGCCGGAGATCGACCTCTTTGTCTCCTACACCTACCGGGAAGGGCAGGGCAGCTACTTCCACTGCCCCCTTGTGGTGAACGGCGAGCCGCAGCCCTCTCAGGAGGAATACATATCCGACGAGATGACGCGGCGGGCGATGGAATTCATGGAGACGGCCCGCAGGAACCCCGACGGTTCCCGAAGACCCTTCTGCATCTACCTTTCGCAGCGGCCCGCACACCCGCCCTGTCGTTCGCCCAAGGGCATTGCCGGCATGTACGACAATGAAGAGGTTCCCCTGCCCCGTGTGGTGGACGCATGGTTTTCGCGGACGAACGGGAACGTGTTCCAGGGGATCATGATGGGCTCCTACCGGAATCAATACCGAAAATACTGCGAGGTGATCACCGCCATGGACCAG
>CAZSUQ010000523.1:0-4499 GCA_964609935.1 uncultured Thermodesulfobacteriota bacterium
CCCAGGCCGTAGCGCTTCTTTGTGGGGGAGAGGTAGGGCATCCCCTTTGTGGTCGTGTTTGGGTCCGGGATGGAGGTGACCCGGAGAAAGTCGAGCATGTCTCCATTGATGACCAGGGTCCAGGGACGGTTTTTGTTCTCAGCCAGAGACTGCAAGTGGGCCAGGAACCTCTCAAAAGGGCGGTCGGACACGAAGTTCTCAAGCCGCGAGATCCGCATGGTGCGTGGATTCTGCCCCTCGGCAAGATGGAGATCACCCAGGATCACATAATCGAACGTTCCCGGATCCAGTTCTTTCTTCTTCCCCGAGTCCCTGAGCATGTTTCGAGCGATCCGTATTTCGGTGTTTGCTTCTCCAGCCTCTCTTCTATTCTATTCGGCATTTTACACGGAAAGGAAACAAATTAATCCAGATGTTGGGAATAAAAGCGAGTGAACCCTTTGAGTTGTGTAAGCCGGATTGTTTCCCACACCCGGATCGTTGTCGGTCCCAGGGAGGGGTCACGGTCCTTTCCAGCCGGCCTGGAACGGATAACCTCTTTGTTTGTTGGACTTTTTGCCATGGGTTCGCTTTAATAATTTTATAGCAAAAGAGACGCCGAGCTTGCGAGGGGTATGCCGGGATCGGGAACTTTTTCATGGTTCCAGGGTCTACCTTTGTATGAATCACCAAGCAGCCCCAAAAGTCGAGAGATTGAACGGGTCGAACCGGATTGAAAGAGGAAGTGTCTTGCCAAACTCGGACGAACGGCTCGTTGAAAAGTGCCAGAAAGGGGAAAAGAAGGCCTTTGAATACCTCATGCAGAAGTATCAGCGGCGTATATACCATCTGATCTACCGCATGACCCAGGATCCCGACATGGTGGAACCCCTGGCACAAGAGATCTTCCTGAAGGCCTATCGGTCCATTTCAAAGTTCAAGGGGAAATCCCAGTTCTACACGTGGATCTATCGGATTGCGGTCAATACGTGTCTGAGTCACCTGAAGCGAGACGTTCCTGAAGACTGTTACGAAGACCTGCAAGGGATCCGTCCTGGAAGTATCCATGTGGATGCCCAGCCCCCTCAACAGGAGAATCCTGAAGAGCAGGTGATACGGAAGGAGCTTTTACAGCACATCAAGGCTTCTGTCAGGAAATTGCCGGAAGAGCTGCAAACCACCATCGTACTCAGGGAATACATGGGAATGAATTACGAAGAGATTTCAGAGATTCTGGAGATCCCCCTGGGGACGGTCCGCTCGAGGATCTTCAGGGCCAGGGCTCAGCTCAGGGAGGTTCTTGCTCCGCTTTTCCCCGCTGCAGGAGCCCGCTTTCAGCATGCAGCGGAGCAGTAGAGCAAAGGACGATACCATGTCAATGCACGGCTTCAAGGAAGGAGATGGAACACATGGGATGTGATGACTATGGTCCCCTTCTGTCGCGCTACGTGGATGATGATTTGAGAGGTGAGGGACTCGATCGGTTGCTCGGGCATCTGATGGAGTGTGTGGAATGCAGGATGGAATTGCGGGAGCTGGAAAACCTGTGCTCCTGGTTCAGGGCTGCAGACGCCCTGGATGCGGTTCCGGAGGCGGTGGAGGGCATCCGGCTCGAGCACCTGCTCGAAATGGATCAGCAAGCCCGGAAGGAACCTTCTCGAGTGAGGCTGGCAGGGAAGGCCGATCTACAGGAGAGGGAACACGCAAGAGAAGGAAAAGGCGGAGAAAGGGGGGCATCCTGGCTGGAAACCCTCTCCAATGGTCTCCAGGCATTCCTTTTCGGGAGACGGTGGAGGTATGCGTTTCCCCTGGTTGCCGCAGCGATCCTCGGGGTCTGGCTGGTTCCCAGGAGCCCCAGCGACTGGGTGGATGTCCGCCAGTTGACGCCTCTGCAGACCCTTGCCGCCCAGCACTCTCCGAAAAAGGAGGCTTTGGGGAACCACGTGGACCTCTATGTGCTTGAGCATACGTCCAACCAGCCCTGGACACATTACGGGAATGAACTGCCTATGATCCGGCAGGTATCTGCATCCATGCCGTAGGAAGGGATCCAATGCGTATTTCGGCTGTTTCTGTTCTCCTTGCCCTCATCCTGTGGGGGTTTCCCCTGGCCCCTGGCTGGAGCCAGGACGCAGAGGTCGAACTACGCCGTCTTTCCGAAGAGATGAAGGAGGCGAAGAGAAGGGCTCGTTACGAAGCGGAACAAACGGTTTATGATTTTTCCGGCAAGGGCGTACGTTTTACGCGGTTTCGGGTTGCCGTTGCCTACCCGCATCGGAGACAGGAGAGCATCAGCGGTCCGCAGGAGAACCGATGCATCGTGCTGGAGGACGGTCGCCACATGTGGAGCTACTTCCCTGCTCGAAAGGTTGTGGTGAAGGAGCCGATACACACCTCTGAAGGCCTGATCCCGGACAATCTGTCTCAGACCATGCAACTCCTGCTGAGGAACTACCGTCTTACCATCCGGGGACCTGTCCCTCTCCGGGGGCAGCCGTGCAGAATTGTGGAGTTCTTACCGCAATGGCAGGATCGACCCCGCAGGGAGATCTGGCTGGAAGAGGAGAGGAAGGTCCCTTTGCGCGCCTACATCTCCTACCCGGACGGCAGACCTGTTTACAGATCCGAAACAGAGAAGATTGACTGGGACCCGAACTTCGCTCCCGAAACTTTTCATCTCAAGGTCCCGAGGGACACCAGGGTCTACGAGATCAAGAAAGAGGAAAACCTTTCCATCGAAAAGGCGGAACGATTGTTGAACCAAAGGATGATGTTGCCCCCTTTTGCCAAGCTGGGATACACGCCTTACAACATCATCCTTCGTTCCGAGGAGGGGAAGAGGCGGTTGCAGGTGGTTTTCACCGATGGGTTGAGCAGCTTCTCCATTTTTCGGGAATGGTTTGTTCAACGGTCTGAAAAAGCAGGGAAGCAACCAACCGGGGCTCAACAGGCCTCGCAGAAACCACGGTCCATGGGGAAACAGAGCGCAGCCATTCACGAGAAAATGGGACCCTTCTCCCTGCACAGGTACGGCCTCATCAACGTGGTGACGCTCGAGCATGGAAACCAGCGAACCATATGCGTGGGAGACATCCTCGAGGAGCGCCTCAAGGAGATCGCCCACAGCCTCCGCCTGCACACGTCAAGGAACGAGCCCAAATCAGAACCGCAGCATGATCCTGTCCATGAACCAAGCTCTTCTCCCGAGATGGAACCCACCCCCTAGCCCATCGATAACGATCCCTGGCAGACGACGCAAGACATGGGACCGGTTGGCCTCCAGCACAATCCATTCCGAAGTCGTCTTCTTGACAGGGAAAAGCGGTTTCAACTAATTTCTCATCTGGAGATCGTGGATTGTGATACCGGACGGGAGAAGCTGGCGTGAAAGAAAGAAGGATCCTTTTCCTCCCCTTTGACGGGCTGTCGAGTGTCACCAGGCAGATCATGTGCGCGCGTGCATTTCGAGAGAGAGGATTTTCCGTCTTTTTTGCAGGGCAGGGCGAATACCTGAGGATGGCTGAAAAGGAGGGTTTCCCCACTTCCGAACTCCTCACCCTGGATACGGGGCGGTTCCTGGAACGACTTCGGTCCATAAAAAATCGATACTCTTCCTTTTTTCAATTCGCTCGATGGGCATGGGAGGAGATCGACCTTGAGAATTTTGTATCCAAGGAACTCCGCCTGTTCCGGGAATTGAGGCCGAATATCATCCTCAGCGAGGAGCGGGTGACAGCCGTCCTCTCCGCCCGGATCGAAGGGATCCCGCATGCCTCCCTGCGAAACGCGTATCGAACACCCTATTCGATCTTTCCCCTGATGGATTTGTCCGGGACCGTGATCGGTAAGATGGTTCCGGATCCGGGCCAGGCCCAGAACAGGCTGCTGAAGATCTTTTCCTGGCCTTTTCTATGGCGCATGAACCGCGTGCTTCGGGCGCACGGCATCAGGAAACCTCTTCGGTACGAGGACTACATCTCCTCCGACGATCTCGTTTTTCTGTGCGACGTACCCGAGTTTTCCCCTGCCGGCATCCTACCGGCGAACCACCACTACGTGGGCCCCCTCTTCTGGAAAAACGGGGGGAGTTCTCCACCATGGCTGGGAGAGATCAAGGCATCGGACAGGTTGGTCTACATCTCCCTCGGTTCCACGGGCACCCTGGAGTTGCTCCGGATCATCATCCATGCATTGAAGGGAAAGGGGTATACACTGGTGGTGACCTTTCGCTCGCTGTCTGAAGCCGAACCCATGGACTGGGGAGAAGGGGTTTATGCAGAGAGGTTTGCCGATGCCCAGCCGATTCTCGAAAAGGCCGCTGCGGTCCTGTGTCACGCAGGAAACGGAACCATCTACCAGGCGCTGGCGAGTGGTGTTCCCGTGATTGGAATCCCCACGCACCTGGAGCAGCGTTTCAATGCGCAGCGTCTCGAGGCTCTGGGTCTGGGCAGAGAGATCGATCTCCATATGTTGAAGGGGTATCCGGAAATGCTCCTTCAGACACTCGAAGATTTTCGAAA
>CAZSUQ010000524.1:0-4499 GCA_964609935.1 uncultured Thermodesulfobacteriota bacterium
ACATGAGATAGGCGTCGTTGATCACCTCGTTGGCCTCCTCCCCGGGGTCGTACACGTAGCCCATGACCCTTCCGGACCTCCAGTCCAGGTCCCTGTTCTTGTAGCTTTCCAGGGTCGCGAAGATGTCATTCTTTTCCCGGCCTTTCTCAGGGATCTTCATGAGGATCCTTTCCTGATATGCCTAAGACGGGGATGAAGATCTGGATGTCGAACGGGTAATCGTTTTCGACTGCCGTGCCATGATCCATGCACCTGCAATGGCTGTGGCGATCCCTGCGAGGCGAAGGGCATTGAGGCTCTCCCCGTAAACGAGCACGGCACAGAGGATGACCGTGATGTTGATGAACACGATGTGCAGGGGCATGACCACTGCCACCCGGCCGTGGGAAAAGGCGGCCTGTATGAAGAAGAGGGCAGGGGGGATGGAGGCGATCATGAGCCAGAAGGGGAGGTGCGACACCATGTGCCCCCAGGAGGAGGCGCTGACCGCATTGAAGGAACCGGTGTGCACCTCCACGTGCCAGGTGGTGAGCTTCATGAACACATTGAGCAGGCCGAAGCCCAGGCCTGCATTCACGGTGAGGAGAAACTCCACCCCCAGACCGTCTGTGGCCCTTTTGTTGTACACGTATGTGGCCGCCATGATGCACAGCACGAGCGCCACGATCCCGGTGAGCATCACGAAAACCGGATCGTGAGACCCGGTGGACTCGTGGGTCATGGAGACCAGGGCCGCGCCTGCCAGGATGAAGCCCAGCCCGACCCACTCGCCTTTTGCGAGTCTCTCTGTAAAGAAAAACACCCCGATGAAGACAGACCAGATACTCGAGGTGTTGGCCAGGATCTGCACCACGCTCAGGTCGCCCCCGGCCATGGCCTGTGCGAGCAGGAAGCCGCTGGACACGCCGAGCAGGAATCCGAGCAGCCACACCTTGTTCGTGAAGACGGCGCCCACGACCTGTCTCCACTGAGGGAGGAAATCCCTCAGGCTGAGCCTTGGGAATTGCCTGGAAACGCCGAATTTCATCAGTGCCGCGCCGATACCGGATGCCGCGGCACCGGCGAGTGCAAGGAAGACGTACATCCGCAACCTCTCATGATTCCGTGTAGAGCCCCAGCCAGTCGTCAAAGACCTTGTTGACTCCCCGGTTCAGCAGGAAGTGCCGAAAGGACCAGAGGGGCGAGCGGCCGTCCATGTCCTTTCCCTTTTCGATGAACTCCTCCACCACGTCTTGGGCAAGGCCCACGAGGTGCTCGAACAGGTCCCGTCCCTCTTCAGCCGAGGCGAGGGCAGGGTACCCGCGATAGGTGTGCTCCCTGAAATGGCGCACCGACCCTGCCATACCCTGGATGCGGGCCAGGACCTGCTGGAAACGTTCGGAAAGCCCGGAAGGAGCCGAGTGGCCATAAAGAAAGTGCCGGTTCTTCTCTTTGCCGATTGAGGATACGCTCGAGACGATTTCTTCCAGGCTCTCCCAGCCTTCATCCACGAGTTCAGGCCACAGGTGCAGGCCGATGGATGTCTCGACATAGCCTGCATGCAGATCCTGCCTGACCTGGTCGGGGTCTATCCTGCGCCCGGGTGTGTGCTCGATCCCGTCAAAGAAGATGTGTCCCTTGAAATCGTTTGCGATAAAGGCGGACAGGACCGAGATGGCTGCCGTATCATATCTTCGGGACAGCTCGTGGGCGGCGGCTTCCAGGGCAAGCGTGTGACGGGGCCCGCCGTGAAAGGATGTGAAGAGGAGTCGGGCAAATCCGTTCGCGGCAAACGGCCGGAGGAGATGATAGGCCGTGTCCAGGACGAGTTTTACCGGGAAATTGATGGATCCCAACTCCGGGACGCAGTCCGTGGCAATGGGGATGGGCGGCAGGAGGACAAAAGACCAGTCCCGGTGCTTTTCCGCGATCCTTTCGAGCGCATGCTCTGTGAGGGCAAGGGCCTCGAGCAGGTCCTGGCCCAGGGGGAGGTGGGGGCCGTGGACCTCCATGGGGCTTACGGCCGCCACCACCATGGTGCGGTCCCTGTCCAGGCCCTGAAGCCTGTTGTGCGAGATCTTTTCGAGCCTTAGGATCCGCCCTTTGTTCTCAGGAGTGTTTTCATGGGTCATGGTTGTACCTCCAGGGAGTCGTCAAAGGGAAGCCCGGTATCTCTACTTCAAGGGCCTTAGCCTGTCAAGTCAACCTTCGGGTTTCGTTGCCAATTCAGCCCTTTGACCTTTGCACGTTCCTAACGATAGTCTGAGGCGTAGTGATCAATTCCCGCCGAGTCTTATGCCAAGGAAAGAGCCACGGAGGTTGAATGAAAACGGCCTTTCTTTATACGGATCAATACTTCGCCTACGATTACGGGGCAGGCCATCCCCTCAAGATCCATCGTCTCCGGTTGACCCATGATCTCTGCCAGGCCTATGGCCTGTTCGACCTTCCGGAGGCCCAGGTGGTGGAAACCCGGGCTGCCACGGAATCCGAGATCCTTCGATTCCACACACCCGAGTATGTAGAGGTGCTGAAAAAGGCGAGTGCCGGGGAATGCAGCGGGGATCTCGCACACGGCCTCGGTCATGGGGACAACCCGATCTTTCCCGGTCTGTGGGAGTGGTCCGTTCTGCAGACCGGGGCCACGCTCCAGTGTGCCCGGCTCGTATCAGAGGGAAAGGTGCGGCTGGCGTTCAACATTGCCGGCGGTCTGCATCATGCGGGGCCGGCCCGGGCTTCGGGCTTCTGTTATGTAAACGATCCGGTGCTGGCCATCTGTCACTTCCTGGACCAGGGAAAACGAGTTCTGTACCTGGACGTGGATGCCCACCACGGGGACGGTGTGCAGTGGGCGTTTTATGACGAGCCCGCGGTTCTCACCGTCTCCTTTCACCAGGACGGCAGGACCCTCTTTCCAGGGACAGGGGCTCTCACCGAAACCGGCCGTGGGGAAGGTCAGGGGACGTCCGTCAATGTTCCCATGCTCCCCGGTACGGATGATCATGTCTTCTGGAAGGGGTTCACTCGTGTGGTGCCAAGGCTCATGGAGGCCTTCAGGCCGGACGTCGTGGTCTCCCAGCTCGGCGTGGATTCCTTTGAGACAGATCCGCTTGCCGCGCTCAGCCTGACAACGCACGGGTTCTCAAGGGTGATCACCTATCTCACAGAGGAAGCCCCGGCATGGGTGGCCCTGGGAGGGGGAGGGTACAACGTTGCCAACGTGGCCAGGGCCTGGACACTGGCTTGGGCATTGATGAATCGAAAGGATTTGCCGGACGACCTGCCCGGGGCCATGAGCGATCATCTGTCCGGTTCAGGCGCAGGGGAGCAGAAACTGAGGGACCCGGAACAGAAGAGCCCTTACTGTGAACCCTGCATGCAGTATATGGATCAATGCCTCGAATACATCGAGGAGAAGATCCTCCCGAAGATCACCTTTACCTGAGTTGTCCTTAAGCAGTATACTGCCCTCTCCTTTCTCCAAACGATTCCATCAAGACAAGCCCGGGAAGAGATGACGACAAAGGCGCTAGAGGGGAAGCGGATCGCCCTGGTCCACGACTGGTTGAACGGTATGCGGGGCGGGGAGAAGTGCCTGGAGGTCTTTTGCGAGCTCTTCCCCCAAGCGGATCTGTTCACCCTGTTCCATGAAAAGGAAACCGTTTCCGCGCGGATCGAGTCCATGCCGATCCGCACCTCGTACATCCAGAAGATGCCCTTCAGCCTCCGCCGCCGATACCCCTATTACCTTCCGGTGTTTCCTCTTGCCATACGACAGTTCGATCTGAAGGGATACGACCTGATCATCAGTTCGAGTCATTGTGTGGCCAAGGGCGTGCGCCATGGAACGCAGACCTGCCACCTATCGTATATCCATGCGCCCATGCGTTACGTGTGGGATGCCTTTGATACCTACTTCGGAAGGGAGCAGACCCCGCGAATCCTGAGAATCGGTGCGCGAACCGTGAGGCCTTTCCTGAAGCACTGGGACCGGAGATCATCCCGCCGTGTGGACAGCTTCCTGTGCAACGGCAGGAATGTACGCCGGAAGATCCGCTCCTACTACGGCCGGGATGCCAGGGTGATTCATCCCCCTGTGGACCTTGACAGGTTCCGTCCGGGAAAGGACAAGGAGGATTATTACCTCATGGTGGGAGCCATCGTCCCCAACAAGCGCGTGGATCTCGCTGTGAAGGCCTTCAACCAGTCGGGCCTGCCTTTGAGGATCGTCGGGTGCGGCTGGGACGAGACGTACTGCCGCTCCATCGCTGCTTCGAACGTGGAGTTTCTGGGTTACGTGGAGGATGAACAGCTGGCCGGGATCTACCAGCGCGCCAGGGCGTTTGTTTTTCCGGGTATCGATGACTTCGGCATCACACCCCTGGAGGCACAGGCGTGCGGGACCCCGGTGATCGCCTATGCAAAGGGGGGGGCGCTGGAGACGGTGAAGGAAAAGACCGGGATCTTTTTTCACGAGCACACCGAGTCCGCCCTGGTGGATGCGGTGCTGAACATGGAGT
>CAZSUQ010000525.1:0-3466 GCA_964609935.1 uncultured Thermodesulfobacteriota bacterium
AAAAAGGGTCCTTCATGGACTGTGCCCGGAAGTAGCCCAGCTTGAAAGACAGGGGGACGTTTTTATCTTTGAGCCAGTCGCCTCGAATGATGTCATGCATGTGGAAGTCAAAGACCAGATCTTCCGTCCCTCCGAAAAGCGAGAAGAGCAGCCGAAAGGGCGTGGGGCCGATCAACTGGTAATAGGACAGGGCAACGGGAATGCGGAGGGGGCCCATGGTGGAAATGGGCAGTTCAACAATGGGAAGTCCTGAAAACAGGAAGGGCTCGCGCGGGCAGAAGGAGAAGTCGAACCTGCCCGGGAACTTCGTGGGGAAGATGGAGGAATCGTACTGGAGCCCCTCCTCGGCAAGCCTCTTCATCTCCTCGAAAGCGATCATTCCGTAGGGCGCCCTGTATCCCCTGGGGGTGGTGCCGAACCGTTCACGGTAAACCGCAAGGCCGGCGAGGAAGTTCTCTGTCCTGGCGTCGGCTTCGGCAAAAGCCGTGGAGTGGTCATAGGCATGCAGCTCGATCTCCGCACCTGCATCGATCAAAGGCCTCAGACGTTCAAAGCGATGTTCAAGGATCTCGCCTTCACAGAAGACCGTGAGGGGGAGGTCGTTGGACGAGAGGAACTCGGCGAGCCTGTCCGCCTGCTTCAGGGCCGCGTAGGTCTTGTCCGAGGTGGCCGTGGTGGGGTCTGCTTCGTAGTCGAGTGTCAGATAAAGGGATTTCTGGTTCATGTCGATCCAGCCCGGCTGAAGGAAAGGGGCGCTACGGTTTCTCCACCCAGTAGTTGTTCAGGACCAGCACGTCCAGGCCGCAGGAGAAGAAGCAGGCGATGGCGTCTCTGGGTCTTGCAATGATCGGCTGGCCCCTGAGGTTGAAGGATGTGTTGAGCAGGACCGGATGCCCTGTCAGCGCCTTGCATTCGTTCAGAATCTCCCAATACTTCGGGTTCACGGATTTCTCCACGGTTTGGGGCCGGACGCTGTTGTCCACGTGAACAACGGACGGAAGCGTCTCCTTCATCCTTTCCCGGGCCTGGTAGGCGACGATCATGAACTCGGCATCATCCGCCTCTTCGAGATAGTCATGCATGTGATCTGCAAGGAGGGAAGGGCAAAAAGGCCTCCACGACTCCCTGAACTTGACGCGGTGATTCACCTTGTCCTTCATGTCGGGATCGCACGGGTTGGCGAGAATGGACCTGCAGCCGAGCGCACGCGCTCCGAATTCCATGGCGCCGTCAAGGTGGGCGATGATTTTCCCCTGGCTGATGGCCTCCGCGATCTTTCCCGGCAGGGAATCCGGCATCGTATAGGGGACGCCGGCAACCTCCAGGTCGTGCTTGATTTCGTCATCCGATGCCTTGTACCCGAAATACGGGGATTTCAGTCGGAAGGGTTTCCATTCGCCCAGCTTGTGGGACAAGGCAATCGCTGCGCCGAGTGCGGATCCGGCGTCGCTGGAAGCCGGCTGGACAAAGACCTTGTCTACACAGGAAAGGCTCCGGATGACGCCGTTCATCTTGCAGTTCAGGCCCACGCCGCCTGCGACACAAACGTTTCGGATCCTTCCATCTTCGGTGGCGTCTTTGACCAGATTCTCCACGGCTCTTTCAAGAAGCATCTGGGTCGCATAGGCGATATCCCGGACCCTGTCGTTCATGGGTTCCCCGTAGTACCGTGGCGGCCCCAGGAGGTCCACGAGCCGATCCGAGTAGTGTTTGCCCGCATCATGTGTGCCCAGAAGAAAATAGGACGGGTCCAGTTTGTACCCGTGTCGGGTGACGGTCAGGACCGTGCTCAGCTTCTCGTCCAGGTCCTGATCGTACGAGCCGTAAGGTGCAAGGCCCATCACCTTGCCTTCGTCGCGGTACGGAATGAATCCGAGATAGTCGGTCAATCCCGCGTAGAACCAGCCGAGCGAATCCGGGATGTCGAAACGATGGGTCATGCGGTAGTTGCCGTCTTTCGCCTGCCAGACGCTGGTACAGATGTTCTCCCCGGCGCCGTCCAGGATCAGCACCACGGCTTCGTCGAATCCGGAAAGGAGATAGGTGGATGCAAGATGAGCCTCGTGATGGGTGATGTATTCGATCTTCGGGATGCGCCCGTTCAACCCCACGCGCCTGAGGCCTTCCTTGATTTTCAGAGAAACGGTTCCCGGGAGGTGGTCGGCCAGGTTCACCCCGATTTCTCCTATGGCGCCGTCGCTTTTTCGGAAGATGCCGTGACGGAAGAACTGGTAGGCGAAGAAGAGCGGCATCTTGAAGCGGTAGGACGGGTTGTCCCAGCCCCATGCAATATAGTCAATGTCCTCGAGGTTCAGCCCTGCTTCTTCGAGGCACCACCGGGCCGCAAAGCCGGGGAACATGAAGTGGGCCCCCTTGAAGTTGATGAGCCGTTCCTCTTCGCAGAAGGCAACGAGTTCACCGTCCACAACCAGGGCGGCAGCCGGGTTGTATCCGAATCCTAACAGGCCGAGTATTCGAATGCTTTTCCCCTTTTCTCAGCGTGTGTTTTGATGAAAGGAACTGGAATAACTTTCTATAGTACCACCTGGGGGTTTTCAAGAAAACTTGGATCCCGTCGTTTCTATCGGACCAACCCCTGGAAATCATGATAGGTGCAAAGCCGGAAGCGAGGCTGGTCTCGGAGGATAGACGCGGTTCCCTTTCAGACAAAGATGACATAACATGGGCTTCATTCAAAACATGGACGACCACCGATCTCGCTGCGAAGTTTCATTGAATCTGCAGGCTAAAGGTTTTGTCGTCTCCTTGCGATGGGATAAGAAGCGGGAATGCCCGTGAAGACAGGGAAGGAACACGCCCGAACCCGGACAAACCGATTGATCCCGGGAAAGCACCTCCGGCGCCCATCAGGCGGATCATAGAGGGGGAATCGTGAAACCGCCATCCGTATCCGAACTCAGGAAGATCTGTGTAAAGGAGCGTTACGAGCACCTCTATTCCCGCATCCTGACACACAGAATCGCCTTCCTGATCACGAGGGTTCTCATTCGAACGGACATCACGGCAAACCAGGTGACCGTGTCCCAGATCTTCGTGGGACTCCTTGGCTGTTTTCTCCTGGCCCATGGAAATGTTCTGGTTGCCATGCTCGGTTGCCTTCTCCTGCATTTCGGATACGTGCTGGACAGCGTGGACGGGATGATCGCACGCTACCGCCGACAGCCGTCCGTGAACGGGATCTTGATCGACATCTCGGTTCACACAATCGTCAACCCGCTCATTCTTGCGTGCACGGCCCTTCATTACTACCACGCATCGGGTCTCGAGGTGTTTCTCCTGGTGGCCATGATCGTTTGTATCTGCAAGATATACCCGCTGCTGTACACGCGATTGTTGACCATAGAGCACTTGTTGAAGAGCGGGCGACAGCCGGTGGAGGAACCGCCTTCGTCGGGGAAAGGGGCAGGGCGGGAAGACACACCGGGGGAACCTCCGGCCCAAGACA
>CAZSUQ010000525.1:3476-4499 GCA_964609935.1 uncultured Thermodesulfobacteriota bacterium
CCTCCCGGAGCCTGCTCAAGCTTCTCTACGAGAGAATCAAACAGGGCCTTTCCTATCCCAATGATCTCATCTTCATAGCGCTTCTGCTGCTCATGGAGGTCGTCATGCCGGAATCCCTTCCCGTGGATGCCGCCCTGTTCCTCCTGGCCGTGATCTTCGTGGTGTTCAGTTTTTCCATGGAATATGTTCGCTACGTGAAGAAGACCCAGATCCTGAAGGATTATGGAACCCACGTTTCCATGTGCCGGGAGATCGTCAAGGAGGATTCCGGCGAGGATTGAGGGATCTCGGACAGGGTCCTGAGACCTTGTGGCCCCACCAAAGGAAGGGGAATTGGTGCCGAAAAGACTGACGTTCATCCTGTTTGTCGCCCTTTTGCTTCGACTGGGATTCTTCTTTGTGGAGGCGCCATGGGACGAGGACGTGCTCAAGAACACCCTCCTGGTGAGGGACGCGCTGCTGTACCACAACCTGTCCCTCCAGCTCCTGGAATCCTTTTCCCTGGATGATTTTATCGTCAAGGTGACCCCGGGCTATCCCTTCTTCCTGTATGGGATCTACGCCATCTTCGGCGTGCAGCCATGGGTGGTCCTGATCGTTCACATGCTGTGTGACCTTGTTTCGATTCTCTTCGTCTATGGAATCGGGCGGGCCTTTTTCCGTGAACCCATTGCCCTCCTGGCGGCCTTTCTTTTTGCCGTGGACCCGCACAAAATCCTGTACGGCGCATGCATCTACTCCGAGACCCTCTTCTTGACGCTGTTCCTGGCGGCCGTGTACTTTTTGATCAAAGGGGTCCGGGAGGCGAAGACGGTCCCGTATGCGGCCAGTGCCCTGTTCCTCGGTATGGCCACCATGGTGAGAACCATCTCCATGTACTATGTGGCCATCATTCTCCTCGTTGTTTTCCTGAACGCCAGATGGACAGCGGTCCAGCGGCTGAAACATGCATGCCTGTACGTCTTTCTCTTCCTGCTCACCCTGATCCCCTGGATGGTTCGAAACGAAGCCGTCTATGGACAT
>CAZSUQ010000526.1:0-4497 GCA_964609935.1 uncultured Thermodesulfobacteriota bacterium
AAGTCTTGGCAAAAGTTGCTTAACCAGGTGTCTCTTTTCACTTGACCATATCAAATACCCTTTCTGGATTATCAAGAGATTGTAGAAGAGCACTTTGAAGAAATAAAGCATGATGAAAGGTTTGAGAAGAAAAGAAGGTTTTACACCGATGCAATCGGCGAACAGGTTATTGAAGAATCCAACTATGAATACCTTTACACACTCGACGGTGTTCACCCAACGAGCATTGGCCATCAACTCATAGCTGAGGAACTCTTGACTGTGGTCAAGAAGATGTCGGCTTTTCAGAATCACTAGAGGAGCCAATGCTAAAGGTGGAACTGTTTCAATTTCTTCCTTCTTATGGCCATTTTGAGTGCCGCTCAGGATCGCTGCCAAGAATGCGAACGTGAATGAATGAGCCTACAATCTTTGTCGCAGGTTGGCTCTTATGGGATCAAGCATGGTGCGTCCGTTCTTCCCAATGAGCAAGTTTCCGGGTCGGACACGATACCCCTCTGACAAAGAACACCGAGTAGGTTCTCTGCAATAAATTGATGTCCAATGGCGTTGGGATGATCACAATCAACGGTTTCGTAGATCAGTGAGTCTCCGCAATCCGCAAGTTCGTATCGATCTCCAAGAATGGTTCTGTACATTTCTCTGTAGTGCTTGAATCTCTCTGAAGCTCTTGCCTCTTTCCTGCCGGATCGAAGAATGCAGTTAGCGTCCAGAAATGCATGGTCATACTTCCTTGCTACGCTCTTCATGACCTCTCTGTAGGGTTGGATCCCTTGGTACGGCGGGCGTCGTTCCTCAGGCCCAACAGCCAAGAAGATGGTTTCGATTCCTCGATCCCTCCCTGTTTCGGAGAATTTTGTCAGATGGTCCCTGTATTCTTCAGTCGATACCCGCGGTGTACTCCCAGGCACTTTTCTCATCATCTTTCTCTTCGCTCCCAATAGAAGATGGCGCATGACGCGGTAAAGACTCGTCCTCCTTAGACGGGAAGAGTATTCATATAGGGAACTTCTGGCCTGCGTGTGCATTCGCTGTAGAAGTTCGCCATCGGTGTATATACCGTAGTCTCCTAGAAGCTCGGCAAAACTGTCATTGCTTGCAAATCCGATCACGAGACAATCCGGGTCGTATTCCACAATTTCCCTTTTGAAAAGCTGCCAGCCTAGCACAGAAGAGTAACCGCAGATTCCCACATTCATTACCTCAAACCGTGGAGTCTCAACGGTCCCCAGCAATGCTTCGAGTCGCATCGCAAAGGTTTCTTGGTCTTCCACGCCCTGTCCGAAGGTATTCGAATCACCCATGCAAATGATCCGGTAGGTGTCTGGAGGTTTTTCCTTTGTGTAAACACGACCCCGGAACCCGAGATCGTTCGTCTCTGTCCTGACCGTGTAATCCATGTTGAGATAATACGGAAATACGAATTGGTCCCACGCGATATTCCCGGTCGTTCGAAAGAGAAGGAACCGGTCGGACTGGAAGTTGATCGGGTCTTCCGTGGAGGGAAAGAAGCCCGGATACTCAAACCTCAGCAGCCAGCAAAGGGTGTTTAGGGTGATCAATCCCAATACAACCGAAAGAAGCGAGAAAATAACGAACTTAACCTTACTTTTCATGGTCGAAAGCTGACCTCGATCACATCTTTTTCAATGCCAAGATTACATTGAAAAATTAAAATACATGGGTCACAAACGTCTGGCAAACAGTCAAACAGTCAATCTCGATCCTCCTTCGTAGGTCGTGTAAGGTCAGGGGGAGACCGTAAATACATGATCAGCATGGACCCTGGAAACGCATCGGGGCTTCCTTGGAGATATTCTCCGCTGAAAAACGATGGCGGAGTGAAGTATTCTGCTGTCGCTCCATAGTTTTGCCCAACTCCAACCTTCAATGTATTCATTCAGCACATGATAAACAACAGATTTCCACAGTTCTTGCCAAACGTCTCCCCCCACGATTTTCTCTTCCCGCAGAATATCTCTTCATGGCAGGTTGAAAAGGGTCGCATCGATCCACGGACCGTACCTGTTTTTTCAGAAGGTCATCTGGAGATAGGCGGTTTTTTGGTGACGTTAAACCGAGTCTGTATGGCAGCCAACTGGAGAATAGGAGGGGCCGATTTCTTCGCAAGGTTTTGATGAGACAGAGAAATGAAAGGGCCATGCATCCCTCGGAGGGTGCATGGCCCTTTCAGAGGGTCAATCACACTAAACCCTCGTCTTTCTCCTAAGATAGAACACGATGCCGAGCGGAAGCAGATAAGGAAGCGCATTCAGCAGGACATGGACACGATCCCTGGTGGAACGCAGGGAGCGCGATGAGAGAACCCAGCATCCGCACGGCTCAGGAACCTCGTCCGCACCCATGTCCACCACCCCGCCCGTGGGCACGATCCGGGGCTGGCCGTCGATGTCCGTTGCAGGCAGGGCCGGTGCCGAGTTGTCGCCCACATCCACGCACGGAGACTCGGACTGGATGTGGAAATCATTGTAGGGCGGATCGTAGAACAGGGGGTCAGCATCGATGTTGCCTGTGCCTGCCCATCCTCCCTCTATGTTGGAGTAGGTCACCGCAGGGGATCCAGAGTCCACATATAATTGGTCAATTAGATTCTCCCACAGGATGGAATTGGTAACCACGGGCGAGGCGCTCGTGCAATAGATCCCTCCCCCTTCGATGGCAAAGTTCAGGCTCAGCGTGCAGTTGGTGATCGTGGCTGAGGGAGAATCGAAACAGGCAATACCGCCACCCATCTCCGCCTGGTTCTGCGTGATGATGGAGTTCCTGATGGTGGGATGGATGGCCCACCAGACAGCGACCCCTCCACCCACTGCGGGCCAGGCGCCCCCGCCCGCCCCGTTCGTCACGTTCTCACGAATGAAACAGCTGGTGATCACCGGTGAAGAGCCCTGGCAATGGATTCCCCCGCCCATCAAAGCCGTGTTTCCGATGATGTCACAGTTGTCAATGTTGGACGTGTCCCCGTCTCTTGAGCAGATCCCGCCCCCAAAGCCGTTCATGTAAATCGGAAATGGATTTGTGGCAAACACGAGCGTTGTATTTTCATTCACGTTGCAGTTGTCAATGGTGGGAGACCCGCCCTCAACATAGATGCCCCCCCCATGACTGGCCACGTTCAGCGTGACCGTGCTGTTGATGATGGTGGGAGACCCGCCCGCAGAGTAGATGCCCCCGCCGAAGCCCTCATATTCATACAAAAACATCACGAACACCTGGTTCTCGGTGACAATGCAGCTGTTGATAAGAGGGGAGGTATTGAGGCAGTAGATCCCTCCGCCGTAGCGGGATTCGGTCCCGGTTCCGATGCCATTTCGAACTGTAAAACCCTCAAGGACTGCGCTTCCTGTCTCACCGTTCGCAAAGGTGACCACGGCCTCGCTGAACCCTCCGTCTATAATCGTGACGCTGGGGCCCGAGGTGCTGCGCACGGTGATGTCCTTTCCATTGAAGTTGATATTCTCCACGTAGGTTGCTGCGTTTGCCTGGCACGTATCTCCTACGACTGCTGTATCGATGCATTCCTGAATCGTGGTAAAGTCTCCTCCTCCGCCCGGATCCACGATCCATGTCGTCTGGGCAAATACCGCTGTTGCAGAGAAGAAAAATACAGCGAAGAAAATCGAAATTAATCTTGTTTTCATGGTTCCCCCCTCGATTTGCTCGGCTAGTTGCTATTAAGAATCCAACATATAGAGTCTTCCGAGTCACAGCAAGAAAATAATAGCGTTTTACTGGCTTTTCACTTCGATCAAATCCAGGCCCATACTTTCACCGATATCGCAACGAAGTTTCGTTTAACATCCGGGCTAGAACAAAAGGAGTTGGAGCCAGGGTGTGACTATGGGAGCCCAGAGGGATTTGAGCGTGTAGTAGACGGCCCTGGGTTGCATGATGTCCGGCTCGGCACCGTTGTCCTGTGTGCGCATGATGCCCCACCACTCTTCATTGGCATACCCGTCGGGATGGGAAGGCGCAGCATACCCGCAGGGGCTGTGAAGGGATGGGTCATAGTCAGGACATGTGAGATGGCCCTCTTCCGTCTTTCCGTACTTCCCCTTCCACCACTCGTCGCTGTACGCCATGATGGACCCGCCTGTGCAGACAGGCGAATTGCGGGCGATCTCGTTCCACAGGCTCTTTGCATAATCGGCTTGATGGGCCGTGCCCAGGGTTTCGTACTCGTCTCCGTTTTGATCGTCGTAGGCATCGATCCCGTACTCGAGGATGGCCAGCGGTTTTGTGCTCACGGCCTGGTAATCGCTGAAAAGGGTTCCAAAGGAGGACCCCCGATAGACCTGCACACTCCAGACATCCAGGTTCGTCATGCCGGGATCATAGGTGCTGATCGTGCTGATCAGGTTGCTGTCGGCAAGGGGCGTGGTGACAGGGTGAGGGTTCATCCCTTCTTCCGTGTGTGCGAGCTGAGCCATCTCATTGAGGAGGCTGAACAGAGCAGGCAGGTTGCCCTCGTAGGTC
>CAZSUQ010000527.1:0-4491 GCA_964609935.1 uncultured Thermodesulfobacteriota bacterium
CGGATGTCCTTCACGATCCCGATGAAATCCATGTCCCGGCTTCCCAGGTCCCGAAGCATGGCCTGTTTCACGGTCCGGCTGGTGGTGAGAGGCCCGGGGGTGAAGAGGACCTTGTCCTTCCAACCGGTCGGATGTTCGCCGGGTTGCACGGGTTTTTTTCTTCCCAAGGCTTGTTCCCTTCCATCCAGAAAAGCTTCTACATGAAAAAGTCATTACTATACATTTAAGCGAAATCAAAGAAAAGCAAGGCAATACCGGCGGATCCAGCGGCAAGCGGTCGAACGGTTTCCATGGCAGGACTTGAGAGGATGGACGTTTTTCTCTTTACAAGAGCAGGAATTCGACCCGTTTAAGCGAGCCTGGCAAACGCCTGAATCATGTGGTTTGTTTTCTCTCCTTCCGGGCATCTATAATGAAGCACGCAAATAAACCAAATTGACCTCACAAGAGAAGCCCTCCATGACATCAACAACAACCCAATCCACCGGCCCGATCGCCCGATGGCTCGAGAAGGCTCCCACATCGCTTTTCGCCCTGTTTGCCATCGGCACAGCGTTTACCACTTATTTCTGCATGTACGCGTTCCGCAAACCGTTCAGTGCGGCAACCTACGAGGGTCTCCATTTCCTCGGCACCGACATTGATCTCAAGACCGCCTTCGTGATCAGCCAGATCCTTGGTTACACGCTGTCAAAGTACCTGGGCATCAAGGTCTGTTCGGAAGTCACCCGCGCACGTCGCATGGCCATGCTGATCGGTATGATCCTCGTCGCCGAGTTCTCCCTCTTTCTTTTCGCTGTGCTGCCGATGAACGGGAAGTTCTTCGCTATCTTCCTGAACGGCGTACCGCTGGGCATGATCTGGGGGCTGGTGGTCTGGTACCTCGAGGGCCGCACGACCTCGGAGCTGCTGCTGGCCGGACTGAGCTGCTCCTTCATCATCGCCAGCGGCGTGGTCAAGGATGTGGGCCGCTGGCTGATGAGCGCACACAACGTGCCCGAGTTCTGGATGCCTTTTGCAACGGGATTGATCTTTCTCCTGCCTTACCTGTTTGCCGTTTTCCTCCTGAACCAGTTGCCGAACCCGACAAAAGAAGACGAGAAGGCTCGTACCCACCGGGAACCCATGGACGGCAAACACCGGCTCGGCTTTATCAAGCACTTCCTCCCGTCGCTGACCATGCTCTTCATCGTGTATTTCTTCCTCACCGCCTACCGTGATTTCCGTGACAACTACGGTGTGGAGATCTTTGCGGAACTGGGCTACGGAGAGGCGCCGGGCATCTTCAGCCAGAGCGAAACCTGGGTGGCTTTCGGCGTACTCATTCCCCTTGCCCTGCTCTTCCTGATCCGGAACAATCGCCTGGGCCTCATCGGCGCCTATACCATCATGACAACGGGAACCCTCCTTCTTCTTGTCGGTACTCTCATGCTGGATGCAGGGATGATCAGCGGCCTGACATGGATGATCCTCGTGGGACTCGGGTCTTACCTCGCATACGTTCCTTACGGTTCGGTGCTGTTCGACCGCATGATCGCAGCGACGCGTGTTGTGGGGACCGCCGTGTTCGCCATCTACGTTGCAGACGCACTCGGTTATACGGGATCGATTTTCATTCAGCTCTTCAGGGACCTGGTGCACACGGACGCAACACGGCTCGACTTCTTCCGGAACTTCACCTATTTCATGTCCGTTCTCGGCCTGGTCCTTCTTCTCTCCAGCTGCGTTACCGTGCTCACCCGCCACAGGAAGGACATCGGCAAAAAAGAAGTCGCCGGCCTGGAGTTACAGGAAGAAGAAACTGGTTAGCAGCTCGACAGGTAAATATCGCTATGATAGCCGTTCGCCTCTCCTTGATGGCCCTGGCAATGTTTGCCTGTTCGATTGCAGCAGGGTGCGGGGATACGGAAGAGGTCTACCTTTCGAACGATCTGCAGGCGGTTCTCGCGGTGCCCCCTGTGGGCGCCGTGGGCATCCCGGTCGTGTGCAATGCACGGCCTTCCAGGGGTCACGTTGCTAGGTACCGATTCCTCTTCGGGGACGGCCGGTCCTTCACGAGCTCGACTCCCTTTGCTTTCCACGCCTACCAGGAGCCTGGGTCCTACACCCTTGAGCTTGAAATCGAGGGCAGCAGCAGGCTCCTTTCCCGGTCACAACAAACAATACGGATTCTGCTTGAAGGCCGGAGGGACTTCTCCTTTCAGATCCCGGACGGCCTGGAGGTTCCCTCACTGTGGGAGATCCCCTTTCCGAACGACCTCTATCTGAATGAACAGGGGCGTGTGTACGTTTCGGCAGAGGACCTGAACAGGGAGCTCGGCTTCCTGGGTCCTTTCCTCTTGTCAGAGGGGATCCGTCATCTGGACGGATTCGGCCTGACAACGGCCGTGTACCTCCCTCTTAGAAACCCTCCCCTGCTCTCTTCGCTCCCGGAATCCCCTGAGGCCTCACAGGAGCCCGGGAGCAGCGTGTGCCTGATCAACATCGATCCCTTGAGTTCCGCATTCGGTGAAAGGCAGCCCATCGAGGTGGTCTATGACACAAGAACGCAACGGCTTATCGTGCTTCCAGCAGCCGGACATCCCCTGCAGCCCGGAACCCGGTACGCGGTCCTCGTGAGCAGCAGCCTGGTCTCCGAGGGGGGACCCTACGTTCCTCCGGATGATTTCCTTTCCCTTCGGGACGGGGGGCCCGTCAGTGCCAGGGCCCGGGACATCTACGAATCCCTCTGGGATGCACTGGAAGGCACGCCGGACTTGAGGGATCGCTCAGCGGTATCCATGGCCACCGTGTTCAAGACACAGGACACGCTGAAGGACCTGGTGAAGATCCGCTCCTACCTGGAGGCTGTTCCAGCGGGGATGTTCGACCTGACCAGCCCGGAAAAGAGCCGGATCTACGACACGCCCGGGGAACTGGACCAGCTTCTGGGTTTGCCGCTGGAGAACAAGCCGGGCATGGACAACCCGGGAGGGATCGCCCATCAGAACCTGGCCACGATTGCGGTGGGAACCTATGAGGACCTGGACTTCCGGGATCCGTCCTCCGGCACCTTTGTGTTCAACGAGGATGGAGATCCTGTACCCCAGGAGGAGGCCACGGTTCCCTTTGTCATCGCGATCCCGTCAAGCCCTCCACCGCCCGGAGGCTATCCGGTTGTGGTGGTGCAGCACGGGATCGGCTTCAGTATGATGATGGTGCCGGTTCTTGCCAACGACCTGGCCGGGGCAGGGTTCGTATCCATCGGCATCGATGCCGTGGAACAGGGGGCGCGTTTCGACCCAACGGACAGGGCCAACAACTTCACAGCCGCACCGGTGCCGGACGGGTTCGCGGACCTGAACCCGTTCAGTCCCGTGGGCTTCTTCGACGCCTTTCTGAGCCTTGCCGGGATGCGGGAGAATTTCCGCCAGACCGTGGTGGACCAGGTCCGGCTCGTTCAGATCCTGAAAAAATCGGACCCGGGCCTCTCGGCCATCGGAAACCCTCCGCTGAATGCGGAATGCCTCTATTACCTTTCAGACTCCCTTGGATCCATCATCGGGACACAGACACTTGCAGTGGAACCTTCCTTTGGTGCCGGCGTCTTCAACGTGAACGGCGGGGGATTTCTGAGTACCCTCATGCCGAATTCGCCGGTGCAGTTCGGTGACTACGAAGTCATCATACGTTTCCTGGCCGGTGTGCCCGAGGACGACCCGATCAACCGGTTCTCCCTGTTTGTGAACTTTGGCCAGACCGTCCTGGACGGGGGCGATTCCATGAGCTACGCACCCTGGATCCTCCTGCACCCTGAAGCCGCCGGCAAAGACGCGCGGAGCCCCACGGACATCCTCATGGTGGAGGTCGTGGGCGATGAATCCATGCCCAATCGTGCCAGCGAGCCCCTTGCGAAAGCCATGGGGCTGCAGCTGCTGTCCCCGTACCTGAACCCTGTTCAACGGCTCGAGGTGGTCCCTGCGCCTGCCCGGGAGAACATCTCCACGCCCCTGGGAAGGGCTACAGCCGCCCTGGTGCAATACAGCCCTGCCACCCACTCGGACAATTTAAAGAAGCAATTCGGCAAGCTCTCTTTCTACCCCGGCTTTCCCTATCCCTTCGGGCCGGACGGTCCACGTTTCCCCAGGCTGCCGGAACCGGTCATCGTGCCCGAGCCCAACGCAGAACTGCTGGAACAGATCAAACACTTCTTCCGCACTGACATGGAAACGGGAACCGGAGAGGTCATCAGCACCAAACCCCCGGAGGTCACCTGGTTTCCTTTATCTCCACCAGGAGTTCCAGCTCCACAGGCACGTTGAGCGGCAGCGCGTTGGTGCCGAGTGCACTGCGTGCATGCTTCCCTGCTTCGCCGAAGATCTCCCCCAGGAGGTCCGAGGCCCCGTTCATCACCTTGGGCTGATCCGTAAAGTCGTCACTGCAGGCGACAAAGCCGGTGAGCTTCACCACCCTGGACACACGGTCCAGGCTTCCCACAATGCTCTTCACCGC
>CAZSUQ010000528.1:0-4487 GCA_964609935.1 uncultured Thermodesulfobacteriota bacterium
AGGTCCGCGAGGCGAGCCAGAAGGGGATCCGCTCCTCCTTGACCCGGACGCGACCGGTTCGGACATCCATGTCGAAGTGGCTGTCCGGCCCGTCCAGGAACATGGGCCCCTTGAACCACCCCACAACGTAATAATCGATGTAGTTGACCGTGGATGCCAGCAATTCTTCGATCATGGGCCCAAGGTCGCTGAACTCGATCCAGGAGAAGGTCATGGCCGTCATCACAATGGCATAGAGCGCCTGCAGTTGCTCCGGATAGATGATGTAGGTGTTGGTGATTCCCTGCTCGTCGTTGCACTCGCCCAGCATGCAGATCTCGTGGTTCAGGACCTCGTCGAGTTGGGCCGGAAACCGTTTTGCCAGGTGGGCCATACCCCCTTTCCCCTTGAGCCCGCTCAGAAGCACCTCAAGGCCTTCGGTGATGGTCTGCGTGGTAAAGCACCAGGTAAAGGCAACGTCCGACAGGGAGAGACCGTGAGAAGGCAAAAGGCCTGCCAGGGGACGAAGGGTTTCGGTCTGAACGCCATGGTTGATGAAGGAGAACGGAGACCGGACGGGATTCCCGTGGATGTCCCGCAGTCCGCGTGTCAGCACCACGGCATAACGTGTTCTCTGATCCATGGCGATGAGGGGTCGAAGAATCAGGGTGTTGGTTTCGTACTCAAAGTTCACGACGAGCCGGTTGTCGAGAACGTCTTCCGGGTACGTGTCGTCCCATGGGAGCATCTCAGGGCAGATCCCAGGGTGGGGAGAAGCCTTCTCCCCGGTCACCCGGCTCTCGAAACAGGCCTCGTTGTAACATGCGTGATAGGCCACGTTGGGATGATCCAGAACCCCATCGGAATCCCAATCCTCTCCCGGATCCAGCCGCCCGTTGCAGTTGCCATCCTCCTCGTTCCCTTCCAGCATGAGATTGTTCACCTGCCAGTGATAGTCAAAATGGAAGTAGCCGAAATCCATGAGCGGCTTTTCCGTTTTCAGCGTCTCGCAGGGATGCTGATCGCTGCAGGGGGTCCCCTCGATGACGAGAGGATAGGCGGTCCACTCCGGGTGATTCGCAGGGGACCCGGGCGGCCAGTCGTTGGGGGGGAAATCCATGGGGATGGACTGCCCGAATCTCGGGGAAGCGGGATCGATGTTGACAAGGAGAATGTTCTCTTTGTTCACCGTGCGCAGGTCCAGGGGCTCTTCAAAGGAGACCGTGATGGGAGAGAAGGTCCCGAATCCGTCCAATCTGTTCACATTGTTTCGCACGTCCTGCTCAAGGGAGGTGGGGGCATCCATGCGGATGTTCAGCCTCCTCCCTGTATTGGAGAAGGTGTCCATCACCGTGGCCAGGTCGTTTGGAAAGGGGATTTCCGGCATGGGCCTTGCCAGAGGATCGAACTTGATCCTCGTGCCCATGGGGTCCGGTGTGGGGGCCAACCCGTCACCACCTGCCGAGGAACCGGTGTCCTCACCGCTCAGGCAGGCAGACGTGCCGCACAGAACGAGGCAAAACAGGGAGACCAGAAAAACATGTCGAAGAGACTCGTTTCTCAGCCATTGTTGTCTCAAGTGTTGTCTCCTTTCCTTTCCGAAGCACCCCTCTTATTCCGTCCATGCCTCAGGACAATCCGGACCGAATTCCGTATCCTCCGGATCGTCCGGCTGTCGCAGAATCGTACAATCCCACGCATCCTGCCAGTCTTCTCCCTGGCTGCCCATGAACTCGCCGGCCTGTTTCTGGGAGTAGGACGTATAGATGCCGTAAGCAGGGCCTTTTGGAATCCCGAAGAATTCGTGCTTCTTGGCAAAGGGGAACCGCACAAGCGCCTTGCCGCTTCCTGTGTCCACCGGCGGGAGTGGGGCAATGGGGTCGTCCATGTCTTCCTGAACGAGCATGCAATAGTCAAAATCCTCCCCTTCACACCCGAATGCCGGGAATTCCACGCTCGGCTGATCCCAGTTGTTCTGATCCCGGTCATCCACGTCGTAGAGCGGAAACGGCACGTAATCCGGATGAGTCGGACTCAGGGGCGAATCGTGCCCCAAGAGAACCTGCCGTGCGATGAGCCGGTCATTGCGCTCCAGCATGCCCGCCATGTCGGAACGAAGGTCTCCGATCAGTCCGGCGGCGCGTGCCAGGGCGATCTGGTTGTTGATCGGTACGGTGAGATCCCCCGGGTCTGTCAGCTGGAATACGTTCTTGGGCTCTGCACCCGCCAGGGGGTTCATGAACCAGTGCTGTGCGTAATTGATGGGATCGCCAGGCTCCATGGTGATTTGCGCCAAACTCACAAATCTCCTGAAACGCGGCGTGTTCCTGTCGAGCCCGAAACCTCTGAAGGGAGACACGAGCTCCACCTGGTCCAGGATTGCCTTGTCCGGGCTGTAAGAGGTCAATCTTATGGTGTCCCCTTGATCCGAGGCAACACCGATCACAAAGCTTCCGTCCTCATCGTCGATCTTGACCCACTTCTCCTCGCCGTTCCTGGGATTGATGCCGTGAACCGTTCCTCCATGCTCCACACGAAGTGTTTTTTCTGTATGGATCTCGCGAAGGTTGTTCTGGAATTTCAGTGAAACGGATCCTTCCTGCTTTCCCGGGAGTCCAATCAGCACAGGACCGAGAACCTCGTAGTAGATCCGGTGCATGACATCCTTCAGGTTGCTCCGAAGCATCACATCGGTCAGCCCGCGGCCGGGCACCACGGGAACGGCGGCCCGTATGCTCGGCTCCGCCCCTACCACGATGCTGCTCACGATCCCTCCCAGGGAGATGCCGGACTGATAGTAGGTGTTATCCACGCCCCCCACGTCCAGAACGTTGTCCATGTTGAAATCCCCGGCAAGAAGATACCTCCTCGCTTCCTCTTCATCCAGATCCGCGGGATCCTCCACCGGCTCCGTGGGAACCTTGGCCTGGTCCATGTTTGTCAGGATGCGAAGCAGGTACATCAGGTCGATGACGGTCTGGCGGACCACATCACGGGTCTTGAAGGTGTCTGCGGTCCAGAAGTTGGCGCCATTGTCCGGATACCCGTCCCCACTCAGATCGATGGCCCTCCCCTTCACCAGAACCTCGCTCAGGAATCCCACGGAGAGAAGCTGCTCCATCACCTCATCGATGGTATCCCCCGGGTCCTCGATCCCCACCAACCATGCAACGAGATGCAGGATGAACAACTCCAGTTGTTCCACCACCTCATCGGGTAACCCCAACCCTTCAAGAGCCATCTCCAGTTGATCCAGGATCTCCTTTTCGTTGAGGATCGGACCGTGACCCACGGCGTCGATCCCCATCACGGCTATCCCCTGCTGGGCAAGATAGTCCGCAGAGGCGATGGCCTCGAAGCGTATGCTCTGGTTTCCGTGGCAATACAGCGTCACCGGGAAGGGGGGTTGATGCTTGGCCGTTGCCTTGGGTACGCACAGGAGGAACGGAACCTCTTCCTCCCCCACTACGTAATTGCCTGTATTCAAATCGATGTCAAAGACCTCGTCCTCTGTGGCCCGGAAACTGGGGGTCTTAAAGGTCCCCATGACAATATAGTCCACGAAGTCGAGGTGGAGGGGGGCCCCCTCGAGTTCCGGGATGAGGGGAACCACCAGGGAGAGAATGGTGTTCAGCAAGCTGGTATCCAGAAGGTACGGGTTCCCATCCTTTTCCAGGATCTCGATATCCACGGTTCCCACCTGGTCGAGTTCAAACGGGAGGTTCCTTGCCAGTCCGGCGAGCTTCCCTTTTCCATCCATCCCGTCCCGTACGGCCTCAAGAACCGGGGTCACGGTTTGCGTTGTAAAGGTCCACGCAAAGGCAATGTCCTCCGGGACTATATTGGCGGCTTGAAGGTACGGCAAGGCCTTTTCAAGGCTCTTGAGCTGGGCGGAGTGGGTCACCTGGGAGTAAGGGGAGCAGACCGATTGCCCGTTCTTTCCTCTCATCCCGTTGGTGAGGATCACCAGGTATTCCGTGGCCTCCCGCAGGGGGATCACAGGCCTGGTAATCAGGGTGTCGGTCTCCTTCTCGTAAATGGTAAGGATCTCTACCTCCCCGTCGCCGTCCAGGTCCTCCGTGTTGTCCGGACGGAACAGGAGCTGCTCGTCCACGCGTTCCCCCTGATAATAGGCGTTCCGAGCATCGTCATAGGTGTAGGGGCCAAAGGGCTGCTCCTCCGGAAAAGGGAATCCCTCGATATGGATCGGGAAGTTCGCGTTGTTCTTCGTCTCCAGCGGGACGAAACGGCTGCCCCAGTAAGGTACGGCCGATCCAAGGTCAACCAGAAGGATCGTATTCTCACGCTTGTCTGCCAGCTGTGTAATATTGCTTCTCACCGTGAGCAGATCAATCGATTTGTCAAAGGAGACGTACAGGCTTTGAAAGGTCCCGAATCCGTCCAGGTCATTGAGATGTCCCCTCACGCTCTCTTCAAACACCGTGGGTGCAAAGGCACGTACGTTGAGTCTCCTGCCCGTGGGAGAGGCAAGGTCCATCACGGTGGCG
>CAZSUQ010000529.1:0-4479 GCA_964609935.1 uncultured Thermodesulfobacteriota bacterium
AAACTTGCCAACAATCAATTGAAAAAGGGAGAGCTTACAGCCGATAGTGGGGTGACCTGTTGAGATTGGGGATGAGAAGGTGTTACGCTGTTTTCATGAATTCTGTAATAAGCCTGCCACTGGAGAGCTACGAACGGACTGTCCCGGAGCTGATGGAGCGCCTGGACGTGGCGGACCTGCTGGCTGTTCAGAAGCTCGTTCTGATCAAGCCGAACCTGGTAAACGGGGACCCTCCACCGGTTACCACGGATGCGGCCATGGTGGCTGCGGTGGCAGGGTGGTGCAGGCAGGTGACCCGGGCAAAGATCCTTGTGGTGGAGGGGAGCGGGGAAGGGGACACGCTGGAGAACTATCGGAGGCTCGGCTACGGAGAAGTGCCTGCGGATGAGCTGCTGGATCTCGACCGGGAGGAGATCACGGCGTACGAGCACCCCCGGGCAAGAAGGTTTCCGAGGGCCTGGCTCCCGGAAATCATGATGAAAGGATTTCTGATATCGGTGCCGGTGCTGAAGGACCACTCCATCACCGGGATTACGCTGAGCCTGAAGAACCTGGTGGGGATCCTTCCCACATCCCGATACAGGGGAACCTGGTCGTACAAGAAGTCAGCCGTTCACGACGGAAACCTGGACCAGGCCATAGCAGACCTTGCCCTGTACCGCCCTCCTGATCTGGCCCTGATCGACGGGCGCATCGGAATGAAGGGGAGCCACCTTTCCGGTACCCCCTGCAGTCCGCCGAAGAATGTGCTCCTGGGAGGTGTGAATCCGTGGAGTGTGGATGCAGAGGGGGCCAGAGTCCTGGGGCACTCCTGGGACCGGGTGGGGCATCTCCGGGCAACGCAAGGACTTTCCCCTGATTCCCGCGCCGCCGGGTAAGAACTCACCAGGTGTAGAGGACCTGGTACTGGAAGACCTTCTCCCCCTTTCTTGGGACGCGTACCTCGAACTCCACCTTGTCGGCTTCCTTCTTGACGACGGGCGGCTTGTCGCTCACGAACTTCCAGTTCCCGCGGAAATGTTCGATCACAATGACCTTCACCGGGGTGTCCTTGTGATTGCGGAGTCGGATCTCAATGGTTTCCTGCCTTGAGCGCTTACCCACCTGACTCGTTTCCTTCACCGCACGCTCCCCCACGAGGTCAAAGGCGCTGCCCAGGTATAGCTTGACCTCCTCGCCTTCCGGCGTGTGCTTGATCGCATCCTCACCCACAAACGTGACGGCGTTGTCTTTATCTGTCTTGTACACGCGCACCTTTCCCCCCGGCAGGGGTTTGCCCAGGCCCGCTGCCCTGTTGTTTTTGAATTCCATGTACACGCGCACCTTTTTCCCGTCTCTCTGCCCGTCGTAGCGGAAGGTCCTTTCCGCCTTCACCTGGACGGGTGCAAGAAGGGGGAGGATCTTCTCTTGCTGGTCGTCCAGGGTAACGGCACGGTCGAGCTTGTAGAGGTGGTACTCGAAAACCGGGCTTTCCTCCATGGCGTCGTGCGAGGCCTTTGCCGTCGACTTGGCCTCTGCATGGAAGACCCTCTGCCTGCGAATGGATGGAGGGCTCACCCGCCGCACGTCCCCGGCCAGGAGCCTGATCTGCGCGTCCCTGTAGGATGCTCCGGACCTGTTTTCAACCGTGGCCTGTCCCGACATCTCCAGCCCTTTCCCTTCCCGGCCGATCCGGGCCGTGTAGTCGGCGCTCCAGCGGATTCCCCCTGTGAGGTATTGTAGCTCAACGTCATGTCCACCGGATCGCTTGCACTCCAGGAGGAAGGTCAGCGTTGGCTTTTCGGCCAGCCCACCGGGGAGCGGAGGGAATTGAAAGGTCTCCAGGGCCTGATGTTTCACCACCCTGATGGAGCGGTCTTCGAGCCTGAGGGCCACTTCCCCCCCTTTGCTGTCGAGCAGGACTCCGCTGAAGGTATCCCCCTCCCGGGTGGTGACGAGAATGGTCTGGCCCAGATACCTCTGAAGGAGCTGTTCGGTCCCTGTGAGATCGTACTTGAAGGCCTGTTCCAGCATCTTGAATCCCCCGGGATGGGTCAGGGACCTGACCTCCACGGAATCAGGCTCGATCAGGGCGGCCACACCGGCAAAGCTGTATTCCATCACGCCCCGGGTCAGGGTCAGGTTGCGCACCTCGCGAATCAGGCCGGTTCCGTTGTTGTATGCAGTGACCGTGATGCGGGATTCGGAAGAGAACGCAGGAGATACACGGACGGCAAGGAGGGAAAGAAGAAGCATGGAAAGGATCATGATGGCTGTGTGGTGCCTTTTCATGACGTTTCCTCAATAACTTATGATTAAGGGATCGTGTACCGGTCACTGTTCACTTCTGTAAGGGTGCCCTGGCCGTCGTGGGGAGAAAGGTAATAATTGGTATCATCGCCCATGGAGATTCCGATGGTCGGCGTCAGGCCCGTATTGCCTTCCCCGTAATTGAACTGAATCCTGCCCGTCTCATAAAGGACGCATTCCACATTCACCAGATTGGTGCCCACAAAGGTTCTTCCGTCCCACCGGATGGCCACGGAGTTCGACGTGGGCTGGTGAATGTAGATGTCATCATCGAGCTGGTTCGTCAAAAGATCGTCCCACACAGGGGCGATCATAACCCGGGATTTGAATTCTGAAAGCGAGTTCGAGGCATCGGGGTTGCTGCTCGTAAAGTCCAGGAATCCGTTGGAACAGACGTAAACAGATCCATAGGATGTACCAAAAAACGGGAAGGTAAACGGGAGCGTGTAGGACCAGCACGCATCGTCATCATTCCAGCCCCTGGCCGTACCCCCCCCTATGAAGGTCTGGGATACGAGGGTGCGGGTGTAATATTCGTTGCAGCCTAGGTCGCTCGAATCCGTGTCCCCATCGCAGTCATTGTCCACAAGGTCCGTACAGATCGGGTCCGGGGGAGGGCCTTCCTTTTCACCCGGATTTACATCTGCATCCGTGTCATCGCAGTCCAGGGCAATGTACAGGCACCCGTCGGAAGCGGGATCGCCGTAGCCGTCATCATCGAGATCGATACATTTATCCACAAGCAGGAGGGGTAACCACGGGGCGATGCTGGGAGGAGGACTACCTTGTGCCAGGATGGATTGATCCGAAAAAGGGCTGAACAAAAGCCCCAACAATGAGAAAGAAAGGAGAAGAGCCTTTGGGCTTCTCATAAAATCCTCCCTTGTAAGGTATGGGAAGAGAGAGACCATCGCTTTATTTGAGAAAATCTTTACAGAAAGGGCACATTGCAGTCAACTGTTCATTCGGAACATAGAGAATCCGATCCTTTGCTACGAATCGAATATTGCGAGGGCCCGAAGGGCCCGTGGCAATCCCCCTGCGCCGTAGCCTTCTTGAGCCGGGGGGTTGCCGTGTCGCCTGCGGTTCCTCGCAACGTTCGTCTCTGGTGTCGTATTCATCAGGGAATCGGTTTCACACGCAAGGTAAACTGCCATCGGCTAAATACTGTGTGTAACAGTTTGACAGAAGTGTCGCAGGCATAATAATAAGTTATCCTCATGGAAGAAAAAAAAGAGAATGGCACCTCCCTGTCCGAGCAGGCCGGTTCCTCTTCTGAAACCGGACCCACCAGGGTCCGTGTGAGAAGGAAGAAGAGAAGGAAACGGAGCAAGCTCAAGAGCAAGGCTCGGGAAACCTTGGACAGGGTGAAGATAAGCGAGACCGGACTGCAGGGCGGGCTGGACCGTCTGATCCAGGTGATCCTTGTGACCATGGTGGTCTTGTCACCCCTTCCGCTGGGCTCCGTGGCCCCGTGGGCGCGCTCCGTGCTTTTCCTGGGGGCCTGTCTCCTGCTCGTGCTCTGGGTCGCCAGAGAAGCCCTGATGGGCAGGCTGGAGATCGTGCGTACCCCGATCTGGTTTCTTGCGGCAGCCTATCTTCTCCTTTTGTGCCTGCAGCTCGTACCCCTGCCGCAGGGGATCCTGTCCTTCGTGTCTCCACAAACAGCGGAACTCTACCAAAGGCTCGTGCCGGGCTATCCCGAACAGACAGGCCCCATGCCTCTGTCCCTGAACCCTCACGCCACCATTCGTGAGATCTACAGGGTCGCAACCTTTGCCATCCTTCTTTTCGTCCTCCTGAACCACCTGCGGAAGCGCCGGCAGGTCCTGGTGCTTCTCTGGGCCCTTGTGGCCGTGGGCGCCTTTGAAAGCCTATACGGGCTTGCCGAGAGGTTTTCCGGGAATCCACACATCTTCTGGATCCCCTCCCCGGAGGACGTCAGTGTGCGGGGGACCTACTACAACCGGAACCACTTTGCAGGCCTGATGGAGATGATCACACCGGTTGTTTTCGGTCTCCTGATGGCCCTGGGGTCCTCCCGGGATCGATCCTACCGGAGCTCACAGCTGCCCCTCGGCAAGCGCCTGCTCCAGGCCCTTTCTAAAGGCAGGGGCTACGGGTATGCCTTGCTGGCCCTGCTCGCCGGAACGCTTCTCATTGCGGGTATTTTTTCACTGTCGCGTGCCG
>CAZSUQ010000530.1:0-4467 GCA_964609935.1 uncultured Thermodesulfobacteriota bacterium
CCACAAAGGTGGCCAGCCCCTCAGAAAAATTGTGAACGGCAATGACCACGGCGGTGAAAAGGCCCATGCGAGCGATGTTCATGCTTTCCACCGGCCTTCTCTCCGCCGAAGCGGACGGAACCTGATGATGGGACCCGGAAGACAGCGGGCGTTGTGCCCCTTCCGGATGATCTCCACCCCCATCCCCCAGGGTGCCGTGGTGCGGATTGGCTCTGGACAGGAGCCGGTCGAGGAGGACAACGAACAGGATACCGGTGAAAAACGATGCCACGGACACCCATGCACCCAGGTGCCCCTCCATCGATTCCTCCAGGACCTCCAGGGACTCAGGAAAGATCCCGGCAAAGGACAGGTAGAGGAGAACACCGGCCGAGAATCCGAGCGATGCGGAAAGGAACCCCGGGCTGCTCTTCTTCTCGTAAATGGCAAGGAGGCTGCCGATGCCGGTGGAGGCTCCGGCAAAAAGGGTCAACAGGAATGCCGAACTCACGTTCTCCATTTCGTCACCGCTCCATGTCTCGAAAAAGAAAATCTTTCCGTGTAGTATTATAGGATCTTATCAAGGTCTTTCAATCCTTTGATTGTCGAACACATCCCACGGTTTCGTGCAGGATCAATCCCAATAAAGGGGCGGACGTGAGTTCCAGCATTGAAATCCCCTGGGGACCGCAATCACTTACCGTAGAGATTCCTGAAAACTGGAGGTTTCTGGGGACCCTCATGCCTCCTGAGACCCCTCCTCTTCCCTCTCCTGATCAAGCCCTTCTGGAAGCGCTGGCTCGACCCATCGGGGTTCCCCCGCTTCGTTCCAGGGACCTTTCCGGATCCAAAATCCTGCTGGCCGTGGAAGACGGAAGCCGCCCCACGCCTGTGCATCGTTTCTTTGGATCGCTCCTCAAGGAACTGCTCGCTTCCGGCGCAAAAAAAGAGAACATATCGGTTCTCATGGCACTTGGCGTACACCGACCCATGACACAGGTGGAGGTGGAAGACAAGCTCGGAAAGGAGAATCTCGAAGGAATCGCCTGGCACAATCACGACGCTAAGGACCCCTCAGGGCTAGTCTCCCTTGGTGCCACTTCACGCGGAACAACGGTGTCCTTCAACAGGAGGCTCGCCGATGCGGACCTGGTCCTCTGTATCGGCGGCATCGAACCTCACGCGCTTCTGGGATTCAGCGGCGGGATGAAGATGCTCCTTCCCGGGTGCGCAGGCTCGGAGACCATTGCACAGAATCATCTACAGGGGGTGTCTCCCCAGCACTTCAATCTCATCGGCGTCCACCCTGACAAGAGCCCCATGCGCCTCGACCTGGAAGAGGCGGCCGGCATGCTGGGAAAGGAGTGCTTTATCGTCAATGCGGTCATGAATCTCCATCACGAGATCTGCGCATTCTTCTGCGGACACCCGGTGGAATCACAGAGAGAAGGGGTCGCCCTGTCCAAAAGGATCCACGGTCTTTCCATCCCGGAGCCGGCTGATGTACTCCTGACCTCTTCCGCCCCCATGGACCATGATCTTCGGCAGAGCATGAAATGTGTGGGCAACAACCTCTTCTGTGTCAAGCCGCAGGGCCAGATCGTGGGCTTCCTCCGGTGTGAGGAGGGCGTTGGCGATGTGGACATCCCACCAAAGATGCTGCCCTACATGGTCTTTCGCACCCTTCTCCGCGCTATCGGACCGTCACGGATCATGGGACTCGTGGAACGGTTGAGGAAGAGTGCAGGTGTGGAAGAGAAATTCCTGGCCC
Source organism: uncultured Thermodesulfobacteriota bacterium (assembly GCA_964609935.1). Taxonomy (GTDB): domain Bacteria; phylum Desulfobacterota; class DSWW01; order DSWW01; family DSWW01; genus CAYTRL01. Next base: position 1,751 of record CAZSUQ010000530.1, read on the forward strand.
ATTTCTCCCTTCAGGTTGTGAGAAGAAACCCCATCCATTTCTATTCGGAAACCCTTCCCGCGGATGTGGGCAAGAGGCTGGGATTGTTTCTGCAGTACGATGACGTTCAGGGGATGATCCATACGGTGGCGAAAAGGGCCCCTCGCAACGCCACGGTCCTGGCGGTTCCCTACGGCGGCGTGACCTATCCGGTCCTGCCCGATGCCGAGGCAGCGGGCTAGCCGGTTCACCAACCTTGTCTCCACGCTTTGATCGCCAGAAAAAGGGATCGCAGAGGACCCGTTCTCAAGGAAAGTCCACAAGCGTGTTCAGCTACCTCTTCATGAAAATCCTTGAAGGAAGGCCCCGCCGTTACGACCGGGGCATACGCCTCCTCTCCTTCGGGCGCTCCGAATCGCTCAAGCATCGTATCGCTGCGGAAGAGGTCCGGCCCGGGTTTCGCGTGCTCGAAATCGGGGTGGGGACCGGAACCCTGGCACTCCTGGCTGCCCATCGTGGCGCCTCGGTCCTGGGATTCGACATCTCGGCCGGCATGCTCGAGATCGCGAAAAGAAAGGTCACGGATTCGGGTCTGTCCAAACAGGTGGATCTTCTCGAGATGGGTGTTGCCCAGATGGACAGGCTCCCTGATTCCACTTTCGACCTCGTGGCATCCACCCTCGTCTTCTCCGAGCTTTCACAGGATGAGCAGCAATATGCCCTGTGCCAGGCCGCTCGCCTGCTGAAGCCCTGCGGTCGGCTCGTGCTGGCGGACGAGGCCCTGCCCGGAGGGCTTCTCAAGCGTCTTCTCTACAAGGCGATTCGATTCCCCCTGCTCCTCCTGACCTTTGCCCTGACCCAAACCTCCACCCGGGCTGTTCGAGGTCTGGAACCAAGGGTACGTGACGCAGGATTTCAACTTCTGTTCTCGGAACGTACCTTTCTCGATTCCTTTCTCTATCTCGTCGCAGAAAAGGGAGCAGGGAAATGAGTGCATTCCTGGGATGGGTTGTTGCCCACCTTTTTCGATGGCTGCCCCATTCCGATGAGACAGGCCTTCGCCCTGTGGGCGATCCTGACATGGATGCCCCGGTCCTCGTCACCGGCAACTTTTCCCTCACTGTGAAACGTGTTCTACGATCCCTTCGAGGGCACGACCTCTGGGTCCTGGTGGCCTCTTCCGGCGGGATCAACGTGTGGTGCGGCGCCTGCGGAGGAGATTTCAACCACAACCGGGTGATCGATGCAATCAAGACATCCATGCTCCCTGAAAAGGTCAGGCACAGGGAGGTGATCCTTCCCGCACTCTCCGCACCGGGGATGGACAGGAAGAGGATCAAGGAAGAGACCGGCTTTTCCGCACGGTTCGGACCTGTCTATGCCAGAGACCTCCCCCTGTTCCTCAGCCAAGACATGACAAAGACAGAGGCAATGAAACGGGTTCGGTTCGATCTTCGCCACAAACTGGACATGATCCTCTCCATGAACCTCCCGGTCTATCTGCTTCTGGCCTTCGTGCTTCTCGTCCTCTGTCCGCAACACCTCCCTTGCGCCACGCTCCTCTTCTGGTTTGCCGTGTTTTTTCTTTACATGTTCATCCATCGGATCCCGGGCCGTACCGGATGGGCACAGGGACTCGTTTCCGGCGGCCTCGTTGTCCTCTTCTGGTCCGCACTGGACGGTGTGACCATGGGCCAGCCCCTTCGAAACTGGGGATGGTTCCTTGCAACCCTCGGGATCTTCTGGCTGGCAGCCTTTGATCTTGCAGGGATCGTTTCCGCCAGGCAATCGGATCCCGAGGCCCTTGCCATGAAGCTCGGCCTGAAAAAGCTGGGGAAGATCTTCCGTGACAAACGGCTCGGCGCCATCACCCTTGCGAGAGACAGGTGCATCGGATGCAGGGCCTGTGCGGAACTCTGCCCGCTTGACGTATTCGGGGCCCTGGACAGCGAGAAAAGGATCACCTATCGTGACCGTTCGCTCTGCTTCCAGTGCGGAGCCTGCGTCATGCAGTGTCCGGAGGATGCGCTTGACTTGAAGATCTGAGCAAAGCGAAAACAAGCCGGGGCATTCCGGAGGGGCAGACGCCTCTCCGGCCACCATGTCACTTTAGACGGATCACGATGAAAAGGGTGTTCCTATGGATTCAGAAGAGAAGATACATATCCTATTCCTGTGCACGGGAAATTCCTGTCGAAGCCAGATGGCCGAAGGTTGGACTCGTCATCTGAAGGGCGACTCCATGGAACCCCACAGCGCCGGGACACACCCGAAAGGCCTGGATCCCCTTGCCGTGGAAGTGATGTCCGAGGCCGGTGTGGACATCACCTCTCAACGATCAAAGGACATCGTTGAATTCAAGGATCTTTCCCTTGACTGGGTTGTGACGGTGTGCGGCCATGCACAGGAACAGTGCCCCCTCTTTCCGGGACAGACAAGGGTCGTTCACGTGGGCTTCGAGGATCCACCCATGCTCTCCAGGGATGCAACCTCTCATGAGGAAAAGATCGTCCATTACAGGAGGGTCCGGGACGAAATCAGGAGGTATGTGGAATCGCTGCCGGACGTCCTTCCATCCAGTTCCAACATCAACATGGGTTCATGAATGAAGCGTCAAGATCAACCCGGAACCATCGATGCCTACTCCTTTGGAAGCATCACCGTGGCGGGCAGTCATTTTCCTTCTGATCTCATCCTCTTCCCTGACCGCCTGCAAGAGAACTGGTGGAGATCCCAGG
>CAZSUQ010000531.1:0-4453 GCA_964609935.1 uncultured Thermodesulfobacteriota bacterium
GAAGTGGCCCCGGGAGGGAAGGGACGCGTCGTAAGAAAGGTAGCCCGTATATTGCATGAAGCCTTCTGCTGCAAGCGGTGAAAGCATGGAATATGCAGGCTGGTCCGCAGCCGCATCATCGATCTGAAATTCACAACAGCCTGATAGAAGGGGCATCTTATGGCTGAAAAGAAGATCTCTCCGAAAAAGAAAAGAAAGAAGGCAAGCGGAGGGGCGAAGAAAAGGGCAAAACAGGGCCGCGTCAAGAAGAGGCAGGACCGGAGAGACCTCGTTCTGGTCACCGGCGCGGCCGGGTTTCTCGGACAGCATGTGGTGCGGGAGGCGGTGGCTCAGGGATTTTCCGTTCGCGCCACCGACCTTCCCGGTCAGGACCTTCAGTGGGCAGAGGATATCGGCGCGGAGGTCATCAGTGGAGACTTGACCGTGCGCGAGCAGGCCGGGTCCATGGTGAAGGGCGTTTCCTTTGTGGCGCACATCGCAGCGGCCTACAACCTGGCCCTTGCCAGGGAGGAGCTTCTCCGGGTCAACCGGGACGGTACGCGGACCCTGGCAGTGGAAGCGGCACGGGCAGGCGTACGGCATTTCATCAACTGCTCCACAGCGGACACGTACGGGACCCATTCCGAGGTTCCCGTGAAAGAGACCTTCCAGCAGACGCCTGAGAACGATTATGCACAGAGCAAGCTGGAAGGAGAACGGGTCGTGAACGAGGTGGGTGCCAGGGAGGGGATGCAGGTCACGACCCTGCGGCCCACCGTGATTTATGGACCGGGGTCCTTGTACACGGCAAGCCTGTTCTGTACGATCCCTTTCATCGTTCAGCGCCGCCTGGGATTCTTCCCAAGATTCAAGGGGGGGCCGCTGATGAATGCGGTTCATGTTCAAGACATGGCCGGGGTCACGGTTTTTGCCCTACCCAGGCTGGAAATGGCAGGACAGGCTTACAACGTTGCGGACGATCAGTGGCAGACGGTGGGCGATTTCTTCCATAACATTGTTGAGCCGCTGAGCCTGGACAGCGGGGCCTTTTCCCTCCCGCTGCATCCCGCCCTGCTGATGCACAGTAGCAAACTCCTGCTTCGGGTCCCGGAGATAGGCCTGGCCTCCGTGAACCGGTTGCTGCAGGCCGAATGGTCCAGGATCGTGGAGGCACAGGGCCTGCTCCCCGCCTTGAACCCTCGCCTTGACCGGGGATTCTTCTCTTACGGACTCGGCGATCACGTGTACGACAACTCGAAACTGAAGGCTGCAGGCTACAAGTTTCAATGGCCTGCATTCTCTGCAGGATGGCGGGAGACGGTCCGCTGGTACCAGGAACAGAAATGGATCCCTCATCCTCCGGCGGGCCCTGATTCCTGAGCCTTTGACCAGGACCGTTCTGACCGGTTCTTGTCCTTGATTGGTAAAGGAATGCAAGGGTGGTTGAGGTTCCTGATTTGAGGCCAAAATCCATTCTCTCTACGATGACGATGAAGGTTGCTTGTCGAGAGAATTCCGGATGAAGAACAATCTTTAATAAGGAGGCCCCGTGGCTGTCAGCGTCGTTCGATCAAACCTGAAGAACGTCCGGAAGAACCTGGAAAAGGCGCTTTCCCTCATTCAATACAAACCCGGCAAGGAGAGGATCTGGCTCAAACCCAACATCGGCTCCCAGTTTCAAACCTATCGAGAGGGCGACTACACCTGCCCGCAGCTCGCTGAGGCCCTGATCCAGTACTTTGACGGCTGCGAGATCATCATCGGCGAGGGGTGCGCCGTGGGCATGGACCTGGACAAGGGCTTTGAAAGGAACGGTTACAAGCGGCTGGAGAAGAAATACAGGAACGTGACCCTGGTGGACCTGGAAGACCTGCCCAAAGAAGAGCGGTTTCCCCTGAAGTGGAAATACGGGACCCTGCAGGTTCCCAAGCTCCTGAAGACGCACGAGTACATCAATCTGCCTTCCCTGAAGACGAACTACCTGACCTGGGTGACCCTGGGGTGCAAGAATCAGAAGGGGCTTCTTCTGCACAAGGACAAGAAGTGGTTCCACAGGGAAGACAAGGTGGATATCCACGACGCATTGTACCAGTTGACTGCGGCCATCAAGCCGGACCTGACGATCGTCGACGGAATCATCGCGGTTGAGGGGGACGGCCCCACCACGGTCATTGCCAGGAAGAAGAGGATGAACCTCCTCATCGCCGGGCAGGACGTGTACGAGGTGGACAACGTGGGGTGTGCGGTCATGGGCCTGGACCCGGCCATGGCCAGGCATATTCCGGTGGTGAAGTACGAGGTCGTGGGCGAGAAGATCGAGGATGTGCGGAAGTCGTTTCGAAGGCCCAGGGTCCACAGGCAGTACAACGTGCTGAACTTTCACGTCACCATGACGCCCTGCTGCACCGGATGTGTCATGAGTTTCCAGGGCGCCCTGATGGAGATGCTCAAGCCCGGCCAGCTCAGGCACCTTCCCGTGAGGGTGGCGCACTTCTTCCATTACGGGGTCCTGCGGTCACGCTACTTCCTCTGGGGGCACGACCCGGTGCTGCCGGGGGAGTATGGGGAGGCGATCTGCTTTGGCAACTGCTCGCTGCCCTTTGCCAGGGAGCACGGAATCAAGCACGTGAAGGGGTGTCCGCCGCCTGTAGAGGATATCCTCGCCGAATTCTAGCAGGCCGTTGAAAAACGCCCACCTGCGGCGTTCGGCTTCATCCCTCGTCGCTCAACGTACTGGAAGTACGCCTCGCTCCTCAGGACTTCGCCTGCCTTGCATCTGGACATTTTTCAACGGCCTGCTTGAGTTTGTAAGGTTTCCTCCCAGAAGGCCTCCTGCGTCTTTTCCTCCCATGCCCGGTAGTAGCGTTTGAGAAGAACGAGCATGCAGAGCTCCGGATAGCCGATGAACTGGCTCTCGTGGGCCAGCATGGCGGCCTGCCGGTGGGGGAGGAGGTTCTCGACGTTGTATACGAGGTTCCAGGGGGGTGGACGGGGCCTGTCCGGGGTGTCCGCCACGGCGTTGTAATCCAGGAGAGGCCCGTCATTGGGCCAGAAGAGGTCCCCCGGGCAGCAGATGGGGAAGGGGAACGGTGATTCATCGTGCACCAGGGTGTGAAGGATGGTGACAGGGATGCCTTGCCGGGTTCGCACCCTTTCCGCAGCGGCCCGGGCAGCATGATAGGTGGTCCGGTGATCAGGATGCGCGTCCCAGAAAGAGGCCGTGATCACCCGGAGACTGGCGGCATCCATGGGGATGAACTGGGGCAGCAGATCGGTCACATGGGCCACGGCCGCCTCGCCCGCTTCGGTGAGCAAGTCCACCCGCCTTCCATTGGAAAAGGAGGATTCCGCCACCAGGCCCTGGTCCGGGTATCGCAGGAAATGGATCTGCGAGGCGCTGATGCCGAGGATGCGGCAGGCGGCTCGTGTTTCTTCCTCCCTCAGAGCGACGATCTTCTGCCGCCTCACCTCCTCACTTTCTTCATTGCAAGGCCCGGGGTACAGGAGCGCATCCCCTGCCGTTACGTAGATGACCTCGATCCTTGTTTGTCCGTCACGGGCGGCCCGGTAAAGGGTGCCGCCCGCCATGATGGTTTCATCGTCCTGATGGGGAGAGACCACCACGAGATAAGGGATCCGGGCGTCTTCACCGCTCTTCCTGTCCTGCCCGCAGCCTGAGGTGAGTGTGGCGACCACGGCGACGAGTATCGACCATTCCACGACCCGGGAGCATCCCGGAAGTTTCCGGCACATGGCAGGGCTCCTCGCCTTGTACGATTCTCTTTCGACTTCTAGCACACTCTCGCTGGTAGGTGAAATGGATTATGGAGTCCAGGGTCTTCCAGGCTCTCCCTGCCCTTTGGTGATATCCAGCTTTTTTGCTGCATATCCCGTACGGTGATATCCGGGGTCAGCCTCACCCCCGTATAGCCCCTCATCCGAACCCCGCACACCTTCCCGCAACCCCTCTATCCTATGTGGAAACTACTCATGTTGACATGAGGTTGTCTCCTTTGATATCCCGCTCTCTAAGTATAAATTTTCCTATGTCAGCCGACGTTGTAAGAAAGGGTTAGGGCGCTGATCCGAGCAACGAGCACCGAGAGCCAGACTCGCAGAAGGAATCAACCATGTCGATTTCAACCTGGATAGTGAACAGGATTAAGTGGTTCTGCAATCGCGCCCCCGAATGGATCGTCGCCTTCACAGCTATCGTTGCCGTAATCATAGCACTTCATCAACTTCAAACAGCGCAGCAAGACACCACCGAACAGCTTAAGTTGACCCAATCCACCCTTAGCCTCGCAAAACGATCCGCCGACGTGTCGCAGCGAGCATGGGTGCTTGTCACTGGTGTCGCTTATAAAGAGATGGTCGCCGAGAAGCCGCTGCATCTGACGCTCGCGATCAAGAACGTGGGGGCCAGTCCCGCGATCGACCTCCGGGTGATTGCCAATTGTCGGGCCACAACAGA
>CAZSUQ010000532.1:0-4442 GCA_964609935.1 uncultured Thermodesulfobacteriota bacterium
GGAGATTTGTGCGGTGCGACTGTGCAGGGGGCGAGAGGGGGATGGAGCCAAGCAAATCGGAGACAGAACCCTCAACAGCACCGGACAACTCGTGCCCTAACAGACAAACACCGTTGCTGTCTTCTGCCTATCCTCTGATTCTAATCGGCGTAGATCACCGCTAGGATCACGGACTTCCTGTCACCGTGGGTCCGGACGAGGTGAGGAATGCGGGAATTGTAGTAGATGGCATCCCCCGGCACCAGCACATCGCTGTGATCCGCAAGCGTCACCTCCACCTCCCCTTCGAGGACGAACAGGAATTCCTCTCCGTCATGGGCGGCGGGCTTGGGGGCCTTCACCGATGCGGGCTCCAGGGTTACGAGAAAGGGCTCCATGTGCCGGTCCTTCATGTCATGCCCCAGCGACTCGTAGGCATAGCCGTAGGAAACCCCCCGCTTAGACGCAAATCGGCTCACAGGCTTTCGCTCATCCTTTCGCACGAGCATGAATGACTGGTCGGGGTGCTCGTCGAAGAAGAAGCTCGGCTTCACATCCAGCGCCTTTGCGATACGGATCAAGGTCCCCAGGGGAGGAGAAACAAGGTGGTTCTCGATCTGTGACAGCACGGCGGAGGAAAGCCCGGTGCGATCGGCGAAATCCTGCAGGGAGAGCGCACTGTCTTCGCGGAGCCTCTTGATCTTTTCGCCCACCTGAACATACGCTTCCTGGTCGTTCTCTTCCATGGATCCTCCGGGATTCTAATGGAAACGTGAACGCATGAGAACCGTTTCAGACGACGGCCTTTCCGTTTCCTTCTTGAGTGGACTCTTCACGAAGACGGCGGGCAAACCGGAGGCCCTCATCCAGTGCCGCCAGGTTCCGGGCAAGAAACTTCTCCCGCGCTTTGGGGGAGAGCATGGATTCCATGGCTTTGGGAAGTGCGTCGGGAGGAACGACCCGGGTCCACTCCACGAAACCGGCGAGCATGACGAGGCTTGCCGTCTGGTCGCTGCCCACCCGCTTCGCCAGGTCATTGGCGGGCACGGCTACCCGCTGGACATCCCCCCGATCGGCCCTTTCAGCCGGAACGAGTGAACTGTTGAAGAAGAGGTTTCCACCGACCTGAATACTCTTCATGAACCGCACCATGCTGGCCTCGTTCATGATGATGCCGGACATGGGGTTGTCCGTGATCGGGGATCCCACCTCCTCCGAGGAGATGATGACATTGCAATTGGCGGTCCCTCCCCGCATCTCCACACCATAGGCGGGCATGAAGGTCACATGATGGCCTTCTTCCATGGCCGCGCTGGCAAGCAGGTTCCCCATGAACAGAACCCCCTGGCCCCCGAACCCTGCAATGACGATATCGTGATACATGTCCGTTTCCTTCTCTCCGGGTACGGATCAGAGATGGTCGGCCACCTTCCGTTCCTTGAACACGCCAAGCGGGAAGTAAGGGATCATCTCCTCTTCGACCCGCTTGCTGGCGGCCTTGGGCGACATCTTCCAGTCCGTGGGGCAGGAAGAGAGGATTTCCACAAAGGTGAACCCCATCTCCTCCTTCTGCATGCGGAAGGCCTCACGGACGGCGCGTTTCGCCTTCATCAGGTTTGCAGGCTTGTCCACGGCCACCCGGGTCACGTAGGCGGCCCCCTCCAGGGTGGCCAGCATCTCGGCCATGCGGATGGGGTAGCCGTCCTGCTGGAAGTCACGACCGTAGGGCGACGTGGTGGTCACCTGTCCGAGGAGCGTTGTGGGCGCCATCTGCCCGCCCGTCATCCCGTAGGTGGTGTTGTTCACAAAGATGATGGTGATGTTCTCTCCCCGGTTCGCCGTGTGGATGATCTCCGCGGTTCCGATGGCGGCAAGGTCTCCGTCGCCCTGAATGGAAAAAATGATCTTGTCCGGGTGGGCGCGTTTCACACCGGTTGCCACTGCCGGGGCCCTCCCGTGAGGGGCCTCCACCACATCGATGTCGAAATAATTGTACATGAAGACGCTGCACCCCACCGACGCCACGCCGATGGTCTCTTCCTGCAGGTCATAGTGGTCAATGGCTTCTGCAACGAGACGGTGAATCAGCCCGTGATGGCAGCCCGGGCAGAAATGAAACTCCGTCTCCTTCAAGCTCTTGGGACGGCTAAAGACGCGTTTCATGGACGCTTCCAACGGAACCCTCCTTCTCCTTCTGTGTGGTGCCGTAGAGGGATTCGATCTGGTCGAGAATCTCCCTGGGTTTCGGCAGGGACCCGGCGCCGCACGGCCTCCCGTAAAAACGGACCTCTGCACCGTTCCGGACGCTGAGTCTCACATCCTCCACCATTTGACCGGCATTGAGTTCAACAACAAGGTACTTCTTGGTGCGCGTCGAGGTTTGAGCGAGGATCTTCTCGGGAAAGGGCCACAGGGTAATGGGCCGGACGTATCCCACCTTCAACCCCTTGTCCCGTGCCATGCGCACCGAGTTCTTGGCAATGCGTGCAGCCGTGCCGAATGCCACGAGGATCAGCTCCGCGTCGTCGGTCTCCTCTGCCTCGTAGCGAACGGCCTCCTCCTTGATCCGCTCGAATTTCTTGTACAGTTCCCAGATGTGCGCCTCCAGTTCCCCTTCGCCGAGATAGAGGGACTTGATGACATTGGCCGGCCGATTCTTACGACCCGTCACCGCCCAATCCTTGGGAGGCAGCTCCAAGGGAGGGGGCGGTTCGCGGACAAGAGGTTCCTTCATCTGTCCGAGCACGGCGTCCCCGAGGATCATGACCGGGTTCCGGTACTTGTCGGAGAGATCAAAGGCAAGGCAGGTGAGGGAGTAGAGTTCCTGAACGGATGCCGGGGCAAGAACGATCATCCGGTAGTCCCCGTGCCCTCCCCCTTTGACGGCCTGCCAGTAGTCCCCCTGGGAGGCGGAGATCCCTCCGAGCCCGGGAGAACTGCGGGACATGTTGACGATGACACCCGGCAGTTCAGACCCTGCCAGGTAGGAGATGCCTTCCTGCTTGAGTGAAATCCCGGGGCTGGAAGAGGATGTCATGACCCGAATCCCGGATGCGGCCGCCCCCAGGAGCATGTTGATGGAGGCAATCTCGCTTTCGGCCTGGATAAAGGTTCCCCCAACCTCGGGCAGGTGTTGCGACAGGTATTCAGGGATCTCGTTCTGAGGCGTGATGGGATACCCGAAATAACACTTGCACCCGGCGTCCAGTGCACCCATGGCCACCGCGTCGTTGCCCTTTTCGAGCGTTCTCCTCTTCTTGCTATCCGTTGCTGACATGATTTCCACATCCTGTCTTTGAGGTGGTGCGGTGTGCGTGTGAAGCAGGGAGGAACATTCCGTCAGGTTTCTTTCCGGGACGCCTTCTTTTCACGCCAGACGTCGATACAGAGATCCGGGCACATTTCCGCACAGATTCCGCAGCCCGTACACTTGTCCATGTCCTGGACGCCAACCGGGGCATACCCCTTCTGGTTGAACCTTTCCTCTACAACAAGGATCTCCTTGGGGCACACCTCGATGCAGAGGTGGCATCCCTTGCATCTCTCGATCTCAATGGCAACCTTGCCCATTTACGACTACCGAATCCTTTCCATCCGGCGGGTTTCCACCGGTACTTTCAGAAGGGCCTGCATCCGCTTCGGGGAAAACCGGCCGAGGCGGCGCCTCACCCCCTTGCCGTTTTTCTCCGATCTGTCACAATAGAAAACCTGTAAAACACCATTCAATGAAGCCTTTATTTTTATCATTTCGCTCGATGGCGTGTCAAAAAGACGTCATGCTTCCCCCCTGGGGCGGTGGATCCTTTCCATCGGGATGAGGAGATCAAAGGTACGGTGACGATGTCTAACACATCCTCGGAAAAGGACCGCCCGGAAGCCCCTTCCAAGGGTTCGTCTTCGGAACGTTCCATCCGTCCCTTCATCCTCGGGTTCTATTGCGTATGCCTTCTGCTCAGCGCTGCCTACCTCTACCGGCTGGCCCGCTGGACCGACTCCTCGGGCATGGGATGGCTCGGGCCTTCCGTACTCAAAACACTCCTGGTGATGGCCGGCCTTGTCCTGTGCATACAGTTCTTTCGCGCACTCCTGAAGAGACGCTTTCTCCACATCCTCTTCCTTGCCCTCATTGTGGCCAGTTTCGTGCCGGCCTACCTGAATCTCCATCGACCTCTCGAGCGCTTTCACCTGCTGGAGTACAGCATCCTGGGGATCCTGATCTTCTGGACTATGGCCCCCAAGCGGTACTCCATCCAGTTTTATCTCCGCGCATTGAACATCCTGCTCGTGGTCTCATTTTTGGATGAAGTGTGCCAGGGTTTTGTTTCAGAGCGCTACTATGACATCCAGGACATCTGGATCAACATCTTCTCCGGCACGATCGGCATCCTCGCATTCCGCATGATGGACCTGACAGGGGGGGGGGGGGGGGGGGGGGGGGGGGGGGGGGGGGGGGGGGGGGGGGG
>CAZSUQ010000533.1:0-4440 GCA_964609935.1 uncultured Thermodesulfobacteriota bacterium
GTGCACCGCCCATATCAGCTACTACGACCATCCGTACGAAGATCTCAAGTATGCCACCAACACCTCGGGATCCTGGGTGACCACCACCATAGACTGGTTCGGAGATGTGGGAGAGGACACCTCCATCGCTGTGGACGGCTCGGGCAAGGCCCATATCAGTTACCGCGATTCTACGAACGACGCTCTCAAGTACGCAACCAACGCCTCGGGTGTATGGGTGACCACATACGTGGACTCGGCCGGGAATGTCGGAGCATACAGCTCGATAGCGCTGGACGGCTCGGGCAATGCCCATATCAGCTACAGCTTACGGTCAAGCTCTTTGCCTTGGCCTCCTTATGATCACGCTCTCAAGTATGCCACCAACGCCTCCTCGGGTGCCTGGGTGACCACTACCGTAGATTCGGCCGGGGATGTGGGATCTTACACCACGATCTCTGTGGACGGCTCGGGCAAGGCCCATATCAGTTACCGCGATGGCACGAACTACGCTCTCAAGTACGCCACCAACATCTCGGGCACCTGGATGGCCGAGACCGCCTGCGACCGGTTTCTGGGAAACGGCGGCTACACCTCCATCGCCCTCACCGCGGACGGCGCCGTGCACATCAGCCATCATGGCGATGACGGGACATTGCTGATCACCTCTGGCGCTGCTTCTTTCAGCGCATCGAGGGATTCAGGTGGCGTGCTGATCGAATGGGAGACTGCCTCGGAAGTAGATATTGTGGGATTCAACCTGTGGCGGAGCGAGACCGAGGGCGATGACTACGAGAAGATCAACGAGGTTCTGATCCCCGGCGAAGGTGATCCTTCCGGAGCGGAATACGGGTACCTGGACGAGGACGTGGTGGCCGGTACGACATACTACTACAAGCTGGAGACCGTGGATATCCACGGGGAGAGCCAGTTCTCCGGGCCGGTTTTAGTAACCGTACCCCAGGGGTGGGGGGCAGCGGAGGCGCAGGCTTCTTTGATGTCGGGGACTCCAGCCAGGGGATCGATCCTGGCAAGCGCGCTCACGGCGCTAGCTCCGCCTTTTATCGTCCTTCTGGGCTGGAGGGTTTACCGGAGAAGGCAGAAACAAAAGGGCCAGCTGTGTTGAGGGTCCCCAAGCGGATATAGGCGAGACTTGCTTCACCCGCAGCGGAAGGCTCGGGAACCTTTCAGGTTAAGCATTCCCCTCCGAAAGGAACGCGATACTCGCGGAGGAGAGAACCACCAGGACCGAGCCGATGTTGTGAACCACGGCTCCCATGATCGGGCTCAGAAAGCCCCCGCCGCTGGCCAGCACGGCCACGGCATTGAATGCCATCCCGAACACGATGTTCCACTTGATGACCTTGAGCATGCGGCGGCTCAGCCTGATCAGGAACGGGATCCTGGAGATGTCGTCGTTCATGAGGGCAATGTCTGCCGTCTCCAGCGCCACGTCCGTGCCTGCCGCGCCCATGGCCACGCCCACGTTGGCCGCGGCAAGAGCAGGGGCGTCGTTGATCCCATCGCCCACGAAGATGACCACGCTGCCCGAATCCCGGTATTCCTTGATGACGCGCATCTTCTGTTCAGGTTTGAGCTGCCACCGTGTCTCCTTCAGGCCCACGGAGTCGGCCACCATCTGTGTGGATCTTTCGTGGTCGCCGGAAAGCATGCCGATACGGTTGATGCCCATGGATTCCAGCCTCTGAACCGTCTCCCGGGCCAAAGGGCGTACATGGTCCGAGACGCTGATGATGCCGAGCGGGCTGTGATCCTGATAAACCACCAGGGGGGTGGCCCCTTGCTGCTTGAATCGTTCGAGGTGCATCCGTAACCCCTCGGGAACGTTCATGCTTCCCCCGCCGATGTAGGAGCTGCCCACCTCCACCAGCCTCCCCTGCACGAGGCCTCTCACGCCCAGCCCGATCTCTGTCATCATCTCCTCAGCGCGGCAGATCGTGACCTTGGCATAGTTGGCCGCCTTCAGCACGGCCTGTGCAAGGGGGTGCGTGCTGTCCTGCTCAACGCTGGCCGCGCGCGCCAGGACCTTGTCCGTGTCGACTCCCTCTGCGGCCACAACCTGGTCCACGCGCGGATTCCCCTGCGTGAGGGTCCCGGTCTTGTCGAAGAGGACCACGTCTGCCCTGCCCGCCTCTTCCAGGTAGATACCGCCTTTCACCAGGATGCCGGACTTTGCCGCCCGCCCGATGCTGGCCACGATGGCCGTGGGGGCCGCAAGGATCAGGGCACAGGGGCAGCCCACGATCAGGATGGTCACGGCCCGGCTCGCGTCCCCGGTGAGCAGCCAGGCAACGCCCGCGCAGGCCAGGATCGCAGGCGTAAACCAGCGTGCGTAGCGGTCGATGAGCCTCACCGCCTCGGGCTTGTGGGATTCCGCCTCGGAGACGAGCCTGATGACCTTGCCGAGGGTGGTGTCCTCCCCGACCCTCGTGGTCTCCACCTCCACCACGCCGTTCTGGTTCAGGGTTCCGGCAAAGACGTCGTCGCCCGCCGCCTTTTCCCGTGGTATGGGCTCGCCGGTCATGGAGGACTCATCCACAGCGGTCAGGCCCTTCCGGACGATCCCGTCAACAGGGATGTGTTCGCCCGGCTTTACAAGGAGGATATCGCCCACCTTCACCTCTGTGATGGCCACGGTGCGCGTCCGGCCATCCACAAGAACGGTGGCGGTCTGGGGTGAAAGGGTGACAAGGGACTGGATCGCCTTGCGCGCTGAATCGCTGGTGGCCTGCTCCACCAGGGATCCGAGTACCATGACAAAACTCACAACGGCCGCTGTCAGGAACTCCCCTTCCACCATGGCGGCGATGATCGCAATGCTCACCAGTTCGTCCACGTTGACCTTGCGCTGCATCAGTCCCCTGATCGCGCCCCAGACGATGGGAAGGCCGTTTAGCACCACCGAGGTCAGGGCCAGGGCCATGCCCACCCTGGAGGGGGTGTCGGCATCCCTGTCCCAGAGGTAGCTGGCCAGGGCCAGGGCGCCGGCAAAGGCCACACGGTAGAAGTACCGGGTCCGCACCAGCTCGCGGTAGACACCCAACTCTGAAAAACGTCCGATCACAAGATTCTCTCCTGCTCATTTTATATGGGTCCCGGTTCTTCACGTCTTCATGTAATATGCGGGACAGCCTCAGTGGGACAAGAACCGGAAAAACAGTCATAATTACATTGATGCATTCGGGCAGGGATTGTACTCTGGAGCCGACGGACCATTGGTTAGGCAATATGAGGATATGAAGGATAGGAGGCTGGCCATGACGGAACCGTGTGTGGTGGAGTTTTGTTTTGATTATGCAAGCCCCTGGGCCTACATTGCGGATTGCCGGGTGGAAAAAGCGCTGGAGGGCCTTTCCGTTGAGGTCCGGTACTCACCGGTTTACCTTCGCGGGTTCGAGCTGTTCCGTTCAGGGATGCCTTTCCCTGATGCAAAGCTCGCCTATATCGCCAGGGACATGCAGCGCTGCGCAGCCCACTACGGCATCCCACTGAACGTCCCGAACAACTTTCCCATCAACGGCCTCTACCTGCTAAGGGGAACCCTGTTTCTCCAGGGCCGGCCCGAATGCGCCGCATTCAGGAGAGCCGCATTCCGTGCCACGTGGGTGGACGACAGGAATGTGTCCGATCCGGCTGTGGCCACGGAGATAGCCACGGAACTGGGGTTGGATCGTGACGAGTTTTCCAAGGGGATCGCCTCTCCTGACGTCAAGGAGAAACTCAAGAAGGATACCGAGGGCGTAATCGATCGGGGTGCTTTCGGGGTGCCGACTTTTTTCGTTGGGGAAGAGATGTTCTGGGGCCAGGACCGGCTCGACTTCGTCCGGTACGAGGTGGAGCGCATGACGTTTTCTGAAAAAATTTGATTTCGGGGCATTGACAAAAGTTTGGCAAGCCGTAAAATAGATGGCAACGCGACAAACTGTTTCAAATCTTCCCCCATTCCAAGGAGTCAACCATGACGGGTTCGGAAGCCTTATCCGCTAGCATGGAGGATTACCTAGAGGCTATTTTTCACATCGTGGCTGAGAAGGGAGCAGCTAGGGCCAAGGATATTGCCAAGCGATTGAAGGTGAACCACTCCTCGGTGACAGGTGCGCTGAAGGCCCTTTCAGGAAAAGAGCTGGTCAACTACGCACCTTATGATGTGGTCACCCTGACCCCCAGGGGAAAGGACGTTGCAGAAGATGTCATCCGAAGGCACGAGGTTCTCAAAGAGTTCTTTACGAAGGTGCTGGCCGTGGACGAGGCCGTGGCAGAGGAGGGGGCATGCGGGATGGAGCACTCCGTGCCGCGCACCATTCTCGAGCGGCTCACGCGATACATCGAGTATGTTGATGCGTGTCCCAGGGGGGGTACGAAGTGGGTCGAGGGGTTCGGGTACTTTTGTGACCATGGGGTGATCGCCGGGACCTGCGAGAAATGCCTGGCTGAATCCTT
>CAZSUQ010000534.1:0-4436 GCA_964609935.1 uncultured Thermodesulfobacteriota bacterium
GGATGCGGTTGTGCCCGAGGTTCTCGGCCATATCCTGGAGGCGGTTACCTCCTGCGGGCTCAGCGGGGAGATCAGCCTGAACAGAGCCATTCAGTGGATCTCGGAACAGCAGGACCTGGACGGAGGATGGAAGGGGGGCATGTGCAGGAACTTTCCCTATGTGCAGTCTGCTCTTCTGAGGGGATTGCCTGCCCGGGACCAGGCATCCGTCAAGGGGAGGGCGGCGCTGATCTCTGCGGTGAACAGCGATGGAGGGTGGGGCATCATCCCGGGCAGTTCCTCCTGTGCCAGTGCCACCGGGATCGCCATTTCCGAGCTGTGTCGGACCGACCCCGAACGCTACCGGGGCGTCCTCCGCCAGGCCGTCTCCTATCTTCTGGACCGGCAAAAGGCGGACGGAAGCTGGGAGAGCCGGCCCGAGATGTTCGGCCCGAGGCCCCTGCTCTTTTATCTCACGCCCATCTCCCATGCATTTGCCGCCAGCGGACTCATCGCTGCACGAGCCGTTGGTATTCATCCGTAGGTTCCATCTACGAGGAGGTTCAACAGGATGAGCATGGACCAAACCGTTCAAGAGACCGTGGGGTTCGGGAAATCGAAGACCTGGATCTGTGCGCTCATCGTCCTCGGTTTTCCGGTGCTGTTGTACGGGTTCACCGTGAACCTGCCCTTCATGTGCGACGATTATTACGGGTTTGCGGCGGGTTCGGGGAAGGGGTATCAGCCCCCCATGGACAAATATTTTTACAACATTTACGACTACCTCGACCCCGAAACGACCCGGAAATTTCCCCAGATCGTCCCGTGGTGGACGAGTGATGACGTGAAACTCCTTTTTTTCCGTCCCCTTACCAGCCTGGCATTAAAACTGGACTATCTCATATGGGGCAAGAACCCTTTTGGCTATCACCTGTCCAACGTCGTCCTCTTTTCTTTGATTTGCCTGCTTCTGTTCCTGGTGGGGCGCCAGTTGTTCCGTAGCGACGTGGTGGCCGTCCTGGGATCCCTCATCTTCTGCTCACAGCTATACAACACGTTCGTGGTGTCCTGGTGCGCGGAAAGGGCCTCCCTGCTTTCCATGTTATTCGGGATTGCAGGCCTCTATTTCCATATCCGGTATCGGAAAGAGCAGGGCAAGGGTTGGGAGTTCCTGGCATGGCTGAGCTTCCTCGCTGCGTTTCTTTCCAGGGAGAGCGGTGCCACCTGCCTGATCACCTATTTCCTGTATGACTTCTTTGTGTGGAGGAAAGAGCAGCAGGACCGATGGCCCGGGATCATCCGCCTGGGAATCACGTACACGGTTCTCTGCATTCCCCTGTTTCTCTTCATGGCCTATTTTGTCTGGGCCGGCTACGGCGTATATGGCTACTACTCCATCCTGGACGCAAACGAATCGACTGCAACCGAGATCTTCTACATGGTGAAAAACGTGTTTCTTTACGCGTTTGCCATGCTGTTCTTTGCCCTGCTCGGCCACGAGAAACCGCCGCCGGGCGAGGACCAGAATCCTTTGAACATGGCGAATGTGGAAATCTTTCACGATCCCATCGTCACCGGCCTCTTCCTGGCCATGCTCGTGAGCGCCGCGATCCTGTTCTTTCCGGGATTCAGAAAGAGGCTTTTCAAGGAACCGGTCTTTCCGTTCCTGGCCTCCTGGATTGGCATCTCCCTTCTGCCCATCATCTATCTGCTGACACAGAATCGTTATCAATTCCCGTCCCATGCCCCGTTCGGCCTCTTTATGGGTGGATACCTGTTTGCCGTCAAAAGGGCGAAGGGATTCGGGAAGCTGACAGGACTGGTTTTTTATGGGGCCGTTGCCTTCTACGTGCTCCTGCCCGCCTCGATCATTACCATGAAGCACTCAACGTTTTACAACGTGTTCAACCTTCAAACCAACACGGTGAAGGAGACCCGGGAACACCTGAAGGGTATGGATCCCCCTGTGAATGTGTTCTTTCTCAACATCCCCTCCCTGATCTATGTCATGGGCCTTCAGCATGCCTTTGACTATCACATGGAAAAGGGGACGACCTGTGTCTTCCCACTGGTCATAAGCAAGAAGGTGCCGAAGATCGAGGTTGTGGGAGAACGGAGCATCGTCATTTCTTCCGTTGGCCGCCCCTTTCTGGGGAGCATCGAGGAGAAGATCTTCATCACGAACTCGGAAGCCCTGAGCAAGGTGGGACACACCTGGACGAACCGGTTCTTCAAGGTTACCGTTGAAAAGGTCGTGGACGGGTACATCCGGGCTCTCCAGTTCGATTTTGCCTCAAGGCTGGATGAGGAATCCATGCGGTTTTTCACCATCAACGTCGAAGATCGGCACGTCTATCCATACGAGTTCGATACCCAGGGTGTCGAATCGGAAGGAAAAGCAGGGGGTGCAAGGGAGTAACCCTTCCAGCGGCCGGCATTCCGTTCGAATCTCCAACCAGCCTGTTCCGCCGAATCCTGAAAGGTTGCCGCAAAAAGCGCTTCTTGTCTTGAAAAAATTGTTCTGTTTTTGATAGAATGATATATTTTGATAGAAGGGAAAAAGTCGAGGGCACAGGAAAAACTCGGGGAAAACCCAACTTGTTATATTGAAAATACCCATATTCAACGAGAAGTTACGTTAAAGCAATACGTCTTTTATCAATGAAAGAATCCCATAACAATTATCGAAAAAAAATAAGACAGGGTAGAGGATCCAGAATGGATCCCGGAACCCGGAGGGAAACGATGAAGAGGGTGCACCGATTCTGGCAGATAAACCGCCGGACATCCGGATGGATTTCCCTTCTTTTTCTCCTCGTTTTCCTCACCGCAGGGTGCGGCAGATGGACCGTCAAGGACCGTGTCCTACGGCCCCCGCCGGCAGAGGATGTGGAAGGGGTGTTGAAGGTGGGCATCGACAGGCCTCCGGAGTACGATTACCGCATCGGTCCCGGAGACAACATGCTCGTAAGGTTCTTCTACTACCCGGAGATGATCGAGCCGGCGATCGAGGTTCCGAGTACGGGGATCGTCCAGTTCCCGCTCATCGGTGGAATTCAGGTGATCGGTTATTCCGAGCAGGAGTTGAATGCCCTGCTGAGACAGAAGTATGAGAGCCGCCTCATGTTTCCCGATGTGGTGGCAAGGATCACATCGAGGAGACACGATTCGGTTTTCGTGGACGCCACGCTTGCCGGTCAGGCAACCTTGCCCTATCACAGCAAACTGACCCTGTTGGATTCTCTAAAAAGGATTTCCATGGCCAGGGACAGCGGGGCCCTTCACAGCGTCATCATCATACGGGGGCTGAACACACCGCAATACAAGTCCTTTCGCATCAATGCGCACAAGATTCTGGACGGCAAGGAAAACGATATTTACCTGGAACCGAACGATATCGTCTATGTCCCGAAGAAATTTATTTATGACGTAGGCTACTTCACGAAGAATTACATCGACAATGTTCTGGGACAGCACATCATGCCTGCGAACGTGTTTCCGCAGGCATTCCCCTTCACAGGGGATCTGGATTACCGGATTGGCATAGACTTAGAAGACGTCCCGTGATCCAAACCGGCGTACGGTTCCTTTCGGCCGGTTTACCCTTTTTCGGGACGTAAAGGGTGCAACGTCACCCGCAGGGAAAGGATGATGACTCGGTTCAGACAGATCGCGGAAATATCCGAGAAAACGGTGACCACGGAAGACCCCGTGGAGGATGCAGGGATCGTCCGTCCGGAGGGTGGGGCCGAGCTCTACCGGCCCTCGTTTCTACCGACGGACATTCTCGAGCAGTTCATCAAGATACGGGACCAGATCCTTGACGAGAGAAGGGAACCGCCTGCAAGGGTTGTGGGCGTTACGAGCTCAAGGCAGAAAGAGGGCAAGACCACGGTTGCCACCTGCCTGGCCATTGCCACTGCCATTGCGCGGCCGGGGCGCGTACTTCTCGTGGACGGGAACCTGAGGAGCCCGGCCGTTCACTCCTTCTTCCATCTTCCCAAGGGCCCGGGCCTTGCAGAAACGGTTCAGGAGGATCGCCCCGCACAAGAGGTCATCCAGACCCTCGAGGAGGTTCCGCTGAAGGTCCTTACGTCCGGGGAGACGGTCCTGACACCCACGGAAATCCTCTCCCACGACCGTTTCATGAAGAGGATCCTGGAGTTCAGGGACGCTTTTGATGTGGTGATCATCGATACCCCCAGCGCATCGGAGAGCATGGATTTTGAGCTGGTGGGCAAGCGTGTGGACGGCATGATCCTGATCCTTGAGGCGGACAAGACACAGCTTTCGCTCGTCCAGGAAACCCGGAACCGGATGGAGTCGGCTCAAATCCAGATCCTGGGCGTGACGATCAACCGGGTACGGAATCCCATACCACGCTTTATCAACAAGCGCTTCGGTCTCAACTGATTTTTTGTCGCGGATATGTGAAACATGATCGATTACGACACACC
>CAZSUQ010000535.1:0-4424 GCA_964609935.1 uncultured Thermodesulfobacteriota bacterium
ATCTTGCCGTATCTCTTGCTGAACGACGCTATAAAACCGGCATTCTGGATATCGATATCCATGGCCCGAACGTGCCCAAGATGCTCGGCATCGAGGGTTGGCCCCTCTCGAAAGATGAAAAGAAGGGTAAGATCACGCCCTTCCGGCCCTTTCCCTACCTCAAGGTCGTCAGCATGGCCGGCATGCTCCGGGACAGTGATACCCCTGTGATCTGGAGGGGTCCTCTGAAGATGGCCGCCATTCGGCAGTTCCTGCAGGACGTGGCCTGGGGGCCTCTGGACTTTCTCATTGTGGATTCGCCCCCCGGTACAGGGGACGAACCTCTCAGCATTGCCCAGCTCATCCCGGATGCGGACGGTGCGGTGATCGTGTCCACCCCGCAGGAGGTGGCCCTTCTGGATTCAAGGAAATGTGTGAACTTTGCAAAGAAACTGAGTCTGCCCGTTCTGGGTATTATCGAGAACATGAGCGGAATGCATTGCCCGCACTGCAATGGATTCATTCCGTTGTTCAGCCAGGGTGGGGGAGCGAAGGCCGCCCGTGAACTCCATGTCCCCTTTCTTGGAGCATTGCCCATCGATCCGGACATGCCGGAGCACTGTGACAGGGGACAACCGCATGTCCTTGTGGACGGGGAAAATGACCTTCGAGAGGCATTTGACGCCATCGTGGATCAGCTTGTCAGGTCGCTCGAGGGGAAAGAGGAAAGGTCCGAGAGAGCCAAAGTAGCGCAACATCACTAGAAAAGGATCTGCCGGAAGGAAAGGGCAAGTGAAAAGTACGATTCATGCAATTCGCATAACAAAGAAAAACAGAGGAGAGCATCATGCGGGGTAGAAACGGGACGGAGCCTCTTGGAAAAGGGCCCGGAACGGGAGCCGGAAGAGGTCAAGGATTGGGTGGAGGTCGTGGAGGCGGTAGTGGTTGTCGCAGAGGGGGAGGAGGTGCGGGCGGCGGAAGTGGCCGTATGAGGGGAGCACGCGCAGGCGATGGAACGGCCGGCGAATGTGTTTGCCCTGACTGCGGAGCCACGGCACCTCACCAGCCCGGGAATCCCTGCTTTGATCGGAAATGTCCGCAGTGCGGAGCCCGGATGGTGAGGAAATAGGGAGCTTCGAAGAGTCGGACGGAGTTCAGGCCGAAGAAGAGGGATTCGTGCGGAATGGTCAAGCAAGATGAAATCTACAGGCTTCTGGTGGAGCCTGAGCCGAAGGATCCTGTCCAAGACGGTGCGGAGGAATCCTCTGTATCCAGTGAACTGGTCCAACGGTTTGTAGACTCTCCTTTTCTAGGTGAGGTTTCGGCCCCGGATGGCTACGCGCACATGCAGGGAGAGTGCGGAGATTACATGGAGGTCTTCCTGAACATCCGGGACCGACGCATCCGGAAGGCCCGTTTTGACACGCTGGGGTGTGGCTACACGGTTGCCTGCGGCAGCATGGCCATGGAAATGGCAGAGGGCCGGACATTGTCAGAGGCGCTGCGTATCGCTCCGGAACGAATCGCACAGGAACTGGGCGGACTGCCTTCCTCTCACGAGCACTGTGCGGAACTGGCCGCGGTCACCCTCAGGAAGGCCATTGAGGATTATCTGACACGGGGAAAGGATGCGTGGAGGAAACTGTATCGAAACCGTTAACAGGGAGGATCCATTCCTCAATCAAGGAGCAAGGATGCTTAGGCTGTTGTTGGTGACAACGGACAGAGATTCCCTGGCAGGGTTCGCCTCGGCTCGGGAAGGAAACGAGGATTTGGAGCTGTTCTGGACGGAATCGGGTGGAAAGGCCCTGGAAATGCTGGAAGATACGCCTGTGGATATCGTTGTTGCGGATGAAACCGTTGGGGATATGACCGGCCTCGAGTTGGCCGAAAGATTGGTTTCCATCAACCCGATGATCAACTGCGCAGCCGTCAGCCCGCTGTCGCCTGAAGAGTTTCATGAGGCAAGCGAGGGCATGGGACTGCTGGCACAACTGCCGCCCAAGCCCGGTAAAGAGGAGGCGGAAGCGCTGTTGCGGCGAGCAAAGGCCATCAAGGGCCTGCTGGCAGGGCTGAACAACCCATAATGAGCGGTGATCCATCGCGTGATGAAAAAAGGAGGGCTTCACAGTGGAAAAGGGAAGAATAGCCGTTCCCTCTCAGGGAAGCGGCGGACTTGACGGCGAGAGATCAGGACATTTCGGCCATTGCGACGTATTCACCCTGGTGGATGTGGAGGGAGGAGAGGTAAAGGGAACGACAACGATTCCCAACCAGGAACATGTTCAAGGCGGGTGCATGGTGCCGGTGAATCTGCTGGCCGCGCACAAGGTAACCGCCTTGATCGTGGGCGGAATCGGTATGCGGCCCCTCATGGGATTCAACCAGGCAGGCATTGATGTCTATCACGACGCAACGCGGGCCGAGATCCGGCCCGTGGTGGAGGATCTGTTAGCCGGAAAACTGTCCTTGATCAGGAACGATCAGGTATGCGGCGGGGGAGGGGGGTGAAACCATGAAGATAGCCGTCACCTCAAAGGGCACCGACCTTGACGCAGAGGTGGATCCTCGCTTCGGGCGGGCAGCCTACATCCTGATCGTTGATGCCGAGACCCTCGAACTCGAAGTGCTGGACAACAAGGAGAATGTCAATGCCTTCAGAGGGGCCGGCATTCAAGCCGCAAGCAGGGTAAGCGAAATGGGCGCGGAAGTGCTCCTTACCGGATTCTGCGGCCCCAACGCCTTCAAGACCCTGGGAGCGGCAGGCATCAAGGTCGCCGGCGATGTCAGCGGTACCGTGAGGGATGCGGTGAAGGCCTTCAATGAAGGGGACTTGTCCTTCTCGGACAAAGCCAACGTGGAAGGCCACTGGTAAACCCGTTACTTGTTCGAGCATAAGGGGAAGAACATGGAAAAGATCTTGATTGTGGGCTGTAAGAAGGCCATGGACGATGTGTGTATCGGCTGCTCGAGATGTATGGTGGCCTTCAACAGAAGAGAAGGCGAGTTCAGTCGCTACAAGGATCAGGATGCCGAGCTCATGGGCCTCCTGAACTGTGGTGATTGTCCCGGGGTAGCCATCGTAACCCGGCTGGCTCAGGTCAGCCTCTGGAACAAACCGCTCGGGGAGAAGATCACAAAGGTTCATATCGCCCCCTGCATCAAGGGCCCCTGTCCCGAAAAGGACACCCTTATCAAGAAGATCAAGGAAACGGCAGGCGTGGAAGTCATTGAAGGAACACATCCCTACAAGCCTGAAAACATTTTTTCCTGAACAGGCCTCTGTTCCAAGGCGAGGCTCACGACGCTGTTTCTAATGACCTTTTGCTTGGATCGAGAGGAGATCAAACGAGTTTTCCGGGCCTTGCTCATGTGAGTTTTGAGGGTTGCACGTGGAAACAAAACGGCCGTCAGGGGATTCCCCTGACGGCCGTTTTTACATGCTGCGGAACGCGCAATACGCGAGCAGAATCAGGCACCCTCCGCATCCAGCTGCCTTCTTGCCTCCATGTCAAAGAGAACCCGATCGCGCGCCTTGTCGATGCCCAGCTCTTTTCGTTTCTTGTCGATGTGGGCGATCATCTTCCGGGCATGCTCCAGGGGGTTCACAACCAGGTCCCACTTCCCGCCCAACTCCTCTTCGAGCTGGTTGAAGATGTAGTCCTGGAACACCGGCGCACCGGTCACGGGCAGGCCAACGCCGAACACGGTGTACACGCCCGAGGCCACGAAATAGTGCCCGATACTGATGGCCTTCTCGCTCATCCATTCGGGCGCAGAACCGGCCGCGGGCAGGTCGCTGATGTCGTTGCCCAGCCCACCGGCCTCCACCACCCTGGTGGCCGCCATGAGGATGCGGCTGTTGTCAACACAGGAGCCCATGTGCAGGACGGGCGGGATGCCCACGGTCTCGCAAACCTCGGCAAGGCCGGGTCCGCAGAACTCCCTGGCCGCCTCGGGTGTGAGCAGGCCGGCCTTGCCGCAGGCCATGGCGTTGCAGCCCGTGGTGAGCACGATCACGTCGTTCTTCAGGAGCTCCTTCACGATGGTGAGGTGGTCGTTGTCATGGATGGTCCGGGCGTTGTTGCAACCCACCACGCCGGCGATACCCCGGATGCGGCCGTTGATGATGTTGTCGTTGAGCGTGTAGTACGTGCCGCGGAAGCTGCCGCCCAGGTGGTACTCGATGGACTCCATGGTGAAGCCGGCAACCATGGGGGCCGTGTGATCGGGGATCATGACCTCGGCCCTGCGGTTGGGGAAGTTCTCGATGGCCGTTTTCACGATCTCCCTGGCATTGTCCAACGCGTGGTGCTCGTCGAACTCGATGTGCACCGTGTTGGACTCCTCCATCCTGGCCCGCGGGTTGGTGGTGATCACCTTGCTGTGAAAGCACTTGGCCACGTTGGCCACGTTTTCCATGATGCACTGCACGTCCACCACCA
>CAZSUQ010000536.1:0-4424 GCA_964609935.1 uncultured Thermodesulfobacteriota bacterium
TTGATAAAAACCATCGAAAAGGGAGATATTTTTTCGATTCAAAAAATCGAAATCAAATATTATCAATAGGTTGGCTTTGTGGCACATTTTATGCTGTTTAGGTTTCCAAGGTTTAACTCCATGACGGGGGCGAGATGCATCACGAAACAGACTCCCTGGCAGAATCCATGAGAGTGAAGCATTTCATCATGAATCGAATTCCCTCTTTTCCCCCTCTTCTTCCCACAGCTTTCACACAAGTTGCTCGGCTCACCCGTGATCCTGAGGTGCCGGGTTCAAAGATTGCCGCGTTGATTGAGGATGAACCTTTTTTGAGCACAAATGTTCTATGCCTGGCCAACGCCCTCCATTTTGGCCTGGCGCAGAAGGTGGGTACTGTCAAGGAAGCATTTTCCAGACTGGGCGGCAACAAATTTCTTCCGTTACTTTTTGCTGCCTCTGTCGCCAAGGTGGCCTCGGAATCGGATCGTTTATACGACCTTTCAGCCAAAGAGCTGTGGGAGCACCTCGTTGGAACTGCGATCGGGGCAAGAAAGCTCTCCGAGGCCCTGAACCTCAATCCTCCAGAGCATCTATTCCTGGCAGCTCTGACGCATGACATCGGCAAGGTCGTCCTTGGAGCCATTGGCGAGGTTGAGGCAGAACCCGTGATCTCATTGGCAATGGAAGAGAAGATTCCTTTTGAACAAGCCGAAAAACGGATCCATGGGATCGATCATGCAGAGGTGGGTGCCTGTCTTCTGGAGGCCTGGAAATTACCTGGTTGCCTGCTGGATGTTGTCCGTTATCATCATCGTCCGGAGGACATTTCCGGAGACCCGCAGGTTGCATACCTGGTCCATATCGCAGATGCAATTTGCATGATGGGCGGAGTCGGTGCAAGCCTGGACACGCTCAACTACATGCCGTCACCCCAGGCAATGTCGAGTCTTGGCATCGGGACGAGCTTTCTGGAGAACATCCTTTACGAAACGCTCAGCGAATTGATGCAGGTGAGCAAACGGTAATACGAAGGGAAGAATGAAGGTTCCGATGCGACAACTAGTAGGAGGCTTCATGAAATATGCGGGTTAGGTCAGAAGAAAGACAAACCCAACGACAGGAAGGAGGAGGACCCGAACCATGGTCCTCAGCAGTCCATGGTCAGCGATGTATGCTGCAATGGGGGGGCTGTACCTGTAGTATGAATCCACAAAGGTCCTTCCCACCGGATGTTCGAGGAGGTATCTGTCTCGGAAAGCCCTTAGCCTGTGGATCTTGCCTTCCATCTCCGTTCCGAACGTGGCCGTGGCGATGAAGCAATCCATGTCTCCGTTGCAGTTCGAATCGTACGCATCCCCGGTGAACTCGTCGGCATCCGGGTGGATGCAGCGGGCGCAACCCGCGCATGCCGAAACGCCGCAGGTACACGTATCGCATTCCGCCGGATCGTCCGAGGAATCGTTGTCGCAATCCGCTCTCGTATCCGGGCAGGAGGGCTCTGCAGGGCTGCCGAACCCGTCACCGTCTTGATCGTTGCACACGGGCGCCTCACAGGCGGCCTCGGCAGCGCAAGCATCGTCTTCACAGCACGGGTCCCCGTAACCGGTGGCGTTGCACAGGTTCCGGCAGGTGTCGATGGTTTCGATACAGAGATCGTCGGTGCAGTCGTTTCCGTCCGCGCAGGGATCCCCTGTGTGGAGGCATTGATCGCTTTCCTCGTCACAGGATTCCGTGCCGTTGCAGAACAACCCGTCATCCGTACAGGGGGTCGTGCCGGCCTGGCAACCGCTCACGGCATCACACGTCTCAGCGCCGTTGCACCACTGGCCGTCATCGCAGATACCGTTGTCAGGAGTGTTGTCGCACGCATCGGCGGATTCGTTGCACGTATCCACCGTACAGGCCACACCGTCATTGCAGTCCACCGCGGTTCCAGTGCTGCAGGCATCGTCCACACAAGCCTCGGCACCGTTGCAGTAGATGCCGTCATCACAGTCATCATCGTCTTCGCAATCCGAAGGATTGCCGTTGTAAAGGTTCTGCACATCCTCTTCACTCAAGGCAAAGGCGTACATGGACACATGATCGATCAGGCCTGTAAAGAACCACTGCGCCCATCCGATGGTGAGGTCGAGACCGCCTGCACCCCAGTGAATATCCCGGGTCTCCTGGGTTTCGTCCACGAGATCTCCATCCTGATACAGCCGGACATGTTCATGGTCATAGGTGAACACGAGGTGGGTCCATTCATCCTGCACAAAAGGTTCGCCTGAAATCCAGACAGGGCCGGGATCGCCGAAGCTTATCTGCAATAGCGGTTCAATGGAGTAATCCAGGATCCTGAAACCGGTGGTAAAGCCGCTCCCGAACGCGCCCTTTATGATCCCTCCGTAATTCGGCGAGATCGTGTCCGCAACATGTTTTACCCACAGCGACAGACTCATATCATGGGGTCGCAGGGTTTCGTTGCCTGAGCAGACGACCCGATCGTCGACACCGTCGAACAGCAGAGCATGGGAGCCTTCGGCACTGACCGTTGTGTACTGGGCGTCTTCGAGGGTGCCATGATTGTTGTTGCCGGAGCTGTCAGAGGCCGTCCCTCCGCCGCCCTCCTCGAAATTCAGTTCCATCACCTGTGAGAGGGCAGGATCCACAAGGGTAAGCGATACAGGGATCGTCCGGGGCGAATTGCCTGCATTCGGATCCACAACCGTAATCGTGGCCGTGTGCGTTCCAATGGGCAGGGAAGAGGTGGCGTAGCTGACCGTGATCGTATCCTCCTCTCCGGTGGATGTGCCGCTTCCAGGGGCGCATGCCAGCCAGCCGGCATCCGTGGACAGGGAGTAGCTCAGGGTCCCGCCGCCCGCGTTCCAGATGACAAACGTCCGGTCAGGGGCGTTGTTGCCATGCACCAGGGTCGTAGACAGGGAGTCAGGATACAGGGAAATCATCGGGTCTGCCGGCAGTGTATGGGGCAACAGCGAAATCTGTCCATCGTTGGGATAGGCATTGTAATAAATGATTGCCGCACCCTCCTCGATGACGGGAATCATGATCTGTACATCGTCTCCCTGGATGATATCCACCTCCTGCCAGGAGGGGGGAACCTCGCTTCGGATCGTCAAGGGGACATCATAGATGGAATCGTCGAGCGGGTGCGTAAGGCTCAGGATGATCTCGCTGCTGCTTTCGGAAACAACGGTCAGGGTTGCATCGATCTTTTCACGCATGTACCGGACGATGGTGTCTATCGTATCGACCCATACATCCCTCACGGCAAGCTCATTGAGGAACTGGGAAAGACGTTCAGCGTACGCAGGGTCGTCGAGTCCGTGGATGTGAACATCGAACCAGGCACTGAATTCCTCTGCCAGGTCCACCCAGCTCACCAGTTCCTCAAGGGTGGCGAGATCCGGGTAGTCAAAGCTGTAGCTGACGATTTTAAAGAAATCCACAGGGTCCTGGGAGCCTCCGGGATAATGATTCAGATATTTAATGGACCAGACATCGCGACCGGCAATGTAGTATTCCTCTGTGATTTGCCTGACGAACTCGTTATCGTTCCCATAGGGGTATGCAATGGTTGAACAGGGTTGATTAGGGATGTGAGACTCGATGATCTCCTGAGACTGGCCCAACTCCTCCCTCAGTTCCGCCTCTGTCAATTGAGTCAGGTACGGGTGGCTCAATGTGTGGCTCCCGATCTCGTGTCCCTGCTCGGCCACATCCCGCCACAGCCCCCAGCCGCCGCGCTGGGGAACAACATCCGTTATCACGTAGAAAGACCCCTTGAAACCTTGCGCATTCAGCAAATCCACTCCCGTGGTGGCCTGGGACAGCAGGCTGTCATCAAAGCTCAACGAGACCGCAGCGCCGTGATTCGCTTTCCAATCCACGATCTCGTGAGAAGAAACGGGGCTTCCCGGGGATAAACACAGAAGGGTTATAACAACGATAGGGGCCGCGCATCTTCTCATTGATGAACCCTAAAAAACGA
The DNA here is from genome assembly GCA_964609935.1 of uncultured Thermodesulfobacteriota bacterium. Classification (GTDB taxonomy): domain Bacteria; phylum Desulfobacterota; class DSWW01; order DSWW01; family DSWW01; genus CAYTRL01. The sequence goes on from CAZSUQ010000536.1 coordinate 3,980, forward strand.
AAGAAGGGATGGGTGTGACCAGGGATTTAATAAGCCCTGCTATTCCGAGAAACAGATAAAATCAGCACAAAAAATAGTATCAAATTAGATGACGCATTCAAATAACAAAGTTTCAAAGGAGAAGGGCCGGAAAGGAGAGCCCAATCTGATCGCAGGATTGCGAAGGGATTGGTCACCGCATTGAGCTGAACCCGTGCCTTGCAGGACTTCGCAGCAGCCTTTTCTACATTTTCTTTACTAATAGATCGTTAAATAATTGTCGATTATTCAATAGGGCTTGAACGTACCCCTCACCACGGCAGGTGACCCCTGGCGGATGCGACAGTTTTTCCCTGTCCAGCATGAAACGAGAAACACTCGACGAAAGAAACGATTAGACCCATGGAACAGATAAGGGAGAATGTGTGAAAAACATCTTTAAAGTGACTGTTTTGTTATTTTTCTC
>CAZSUQ010000537.1:0-4389 GCA_964609935.1 uncultured Thermodesulfobacteriota bacterium
CTTTTCAGCATTCCTCCCGCATAATCCAGGTTTACATTCATTTCCAGTCTCAACGTCTCTTTGAAACACGCATGAGACACCGGTGAGACAACTTTCTGTCTCACGCACACCTGTCCTGAAATCGTCTCAAATCCCATAGACCGAAAAAGCCTTTGATTTCATTTGCTAAGGTCCCCTCCCCTGTAGTTGGAACAGCAATTGCTTCCCTTGTGCCCCAAGCTTTGTGTTTGCCTGCTCGCGTTTGTCCTCCGAGAGAGGTATCAGGATATGAACAAGTACGGAAAAGAGATCTTGGTGGTGGTATGTGATGTTCCCAACCTTTTCGGCGCAACGGACCTGGGTTTTCGCCGATCCGGATACCGCGTAAACCTGGCATTCAGCATTCAGGATGCCATGGACAGGTTGAGAAATGCTTCCTTCGATCTCGTGGTTACAGATTTAACGACTCTTTCGGAAGAGGGGTTTTTGGGTTGCCTGGAAAGGATTCAGAAATTGCAGCCGGGAATTATGATGATGGTCCTGACAGGGAAAGGTGAACCGGCCCTGGTACTTGATTCCATGGGGGCGATACCCGACTATATTCTTGTAAAATCGGGATCCATGGACCTTCCCCTCTGGTTCCCCTGCTGGCTGGAAAAACAGAGAAGCGTAAACTAGATGAGAACCCCACCGTGGCGCTGTTTGAATCTGAGAAGGGCCCTTCCGGTTCTCATGATATGCATGATCTGCGGCTGCCGTGACCAGGGGGAGGGAATCTCAACGGAAGGGGACCCGCTTCTTCCCGTGTGTTTCTGCACGGTTCCATCCATGATCGATGCCTACCCCGGAATCTTCCCGCAGAACCCCTACCGCCCCTGGGAAGAGGCGGATGAGTGCCTTCAGGCGGAACATCATGTGATCATTGTCATGGGCTGTCCCAATAACGAGGACGGGTCCGCATCACCGTGCCAGGTTGCGCGCGCCGACCTGGCGGTTGCCTTTATGAATGCAGGATATGGACAGCGGTTTATCACGACAGGCGGGGCGGTGCACACCCCGGAGGTTGAGGCGGAAACACTGAAGGCCCTGTTGATGGAGCGCGGGGTTCCTGAAGATGCGATCCGGCTCGAACCAAGGGCCCGGCACACCGATGAGAACATCCTCTACAGCAGCCTGATCCTGGAAAGCCGTGGATGGCCGAGCGCCATCGTGATCAGCAACGATCCCGGCCATCTGATGATGGTGATGCTCTGCGACAGCAACTGCTGTGTGAAGAAGGGAAGGCTGTCACTTCACGAATTTCCCGTATCGGCCGATGGCCGCCTTGAGAAAGCAGGCCACTACGTGCTCTACCCGCATGCCGGGGACGTGAGCCGTGAAGAGTGCGATCACATCGAGGCCCCGCTGAAATTCATGTGCACCCAGCTGCCTGGCCGCCTGTTCTGTCTCGATGTCTTTGCCCCGGAATGACAGGCTTGTTTAGTGGTCGAACAACACCCCGCGCGGTGCCTTTTCGCCGTCCTTCCACCAGCGCGGCTTCCGCATCGAGATCTTGTCAACGGTCTTGGGCGCCATCAGCGAACCGCGGGCCTTGACCCCCTTAACAGGGAGATCCGCCACGTGGAACAGCTGCTGGTTAATGCGCTGGCGTTTGGCAGGCTTGTACCTCACGTAGATCTCATCCGGGCTGTCATCGGCAAAGAGCAGGATCCTGGATGCCTTGCCGGCGCAGCGGTATTCCTTGTTCAGGATCGTCCCACCGAACCGGAACTTCTTCAGGTACACGTTGCCGTACTCCTCGTAGACCACGGTCATGATGCGGTCCCGGTCGATCTTGGCCGAGTAGGTGAGGTTCGTGTCCACGAACAGGGTTTCCGGCGGTTGTACGACCCGATAGCGTCCGTCATCCCACACCAGGAGGATCTTGTCGTACGAAGAGCACTGGAGCAGCGGGCGACCTTCCTTCACGGTGTGTCCCAGGTATCCCTTCACTTCGTCGTAGCGGATCTCCAGCTCTCTGGCGGTGAGCTCCCTGACCTCGATGCTGTCAAAGACCGTTACCTGTGTACGGCGCGGGTGTTGCTTCCCGTACACCCTGAGCAGCCCCCTCAGATACTGAACGGTATGGCCGCGCAGGTCTTGAAGCTGCTTCTCCACTCTCTGCACATCCGCCTCCAGGGCTCGGACTTCCTTCCGGCTCCTGTCCAGGTCAAACCGTGAGATCCTGCGGATGCGGATGCCGAGAAGCATCTCCACGTCCTGCCTGGTGATGGGGCGATGGAGCTGGCCGGCAAAAGGCTCCAGGCCGTCCATCACGGCCGCCTGCACCTCGGGGTAGGTTTTGCAGGCCTCGATGTTCTTGTAGATCCGGTTCTCCACGAAGATCTGTACGAGCGTCTTCGCATGGATGTCTTCCCGGAGCCGCCGCCGCAAGAGGGTGAGCTCCTGCTTGAGGACCTTCAGGAGTTGATTCGTGTTCTCCTTGAGGATCTCTTCCACGTCCATAACCACCGGACGTCCCTTGTGGATCACGGTGGCAAAACAGGTCACGGCACTTTCACAGCCCGTGAAGGCGTACAGGGCCTTGATCGCCTTTGCCGGTTTGGCATCCGGGGCGAGCGTGAGTTCGATGTTCACCTTCTCGGCCGTGAAGTCGTCGATGGCCTTCACAGGCACCTTCTTTTTCCGTATGGCATCCTCGATGGATGCGATGAGCGATTCCGTTGTGGCTCCCCAGGGCAGTTCGGTAAGGGTGAGTTTGCCCGGGGTCTTTTGTTCGATGCGCGCACGCACGCGGCAGCGTCCGTTCCCCTTGTCATACTCGGAAACATCCAGCAGGCCGCCCTGCGGGAAATCGGGCAGAAAGGAGAAGGGCTTCTTCTGCAGCACGGCGATCATCGCTTCGAGCAATTCTCGGAAGTTGTGCGGGAGGATGCGCGTGGAAAGGCCCACGGCAATCCCGTCGGTGCCCAGCATGAGCAGAAGGGGCAGCTTGGCAGGCAGGGTGACCGGTTCCTTGTTCCTGCCGTCGTAGCTGGGGACGAACCGGGTCAGGTCCTTGTTGAAGATCTCCTTCCTGGCCAGTTCGGTGAGCCTGCATTCGATGTACCTGGATGCGGCTGCCCGGTCCCCGGTAAAGATATTCCCGAAATTCCCCTGTCCCTCGATAAGGAAGCCTTTGTTCGTCAGGGCGGTGAGTGCATCGGTGATGGATGCATCTCCATGGGGGTGATACTGCATGCAGTGACCCACCACATTGGCCACCTTGATGAAGCGACCGTCATCCTTCTCCCACAGGGAATGGAGAATACGCCGCTGCACCGGCTTGAGACCGTCTTCAAGGTTCGGGATGGCCCTCTCACAGATCACGTACGAGGCGTACTGCAGGAAGTTCTGGTCCATCAAGCTACGGAGCGGATCCTGTCCACCGGGCGGGGCTTGGCCGCCCCGGCCGTCGTTCCCCTCCGGGGCGACGGCCTCCTCCGGCCCTGACGCGTCAGACAGCTGCGCTGCCGGATCGGCCTCGAAATCGAGCCTGAGCTGCCTGGTCATGGGCTCGTGTCCAGAATCAGGTTTTCCATGATGTAGTTGCGGCGTTCCTGCGTGTTCCTGCCCATGTAGAAGGAGAGAATCTCGGGGACGGAGCCGTTCCCGTTGACCACCACGGGGGTGAGACGCATCTCGCTGCCGATGAATCGCTTCAATTCGTTCGGTGAGATCTCGCCAAGGCCCTTGAAGCGGGTGATCTCAACGCCCCGGCTGAGGCGCTTGAGGGCCGTATCCCGCTCCGCTTCCGAAAAACAGTAGACGGTCTCGGCCTTGTTGCGAACGCGGAAGAGGGGGGTTTCCAGGATGTGGAGGTGGCCGTCGCGCACCAGCGGCTCAAAGAAGCGGAGGAAGAGGGTGATGAGGAGGTTGCGGATGTGCATGCCGTCCACATCCGCATCCGTGGCGAGGACCACATGCTGGTAGCGGAGGCGTTCGTTGGAGTCTTCGATGTTCAGGCTCCGCATCAGGTTGTAGATCTCGTCGTTCTTGTAGAGTGCGTCCCTCTTGAGGTCGCACACGTTGAGCGGTTTCCCCTTCAGCGTGAAGATGGCCTGGGTGTTCACGTCGCGGCAGCTCACAAAGGAGCCGCCGGCAGACTGGCCCTCGGTGATGAAGACCGTGGATCGTGTGCCTTTCCCCTTGCGCGTGTTGAGGTGGATCTTGCAGTCCTTGAGCTGAGGGATCCGGATGGATACCGCCTTTGCACGCTGGCGGGCCATCTTCTTCACGGACTGCAACTCCCTGCGGAGCTTCTCCGTCTCCTCGATCTTGCACAGAAGTTTCTCCACCTTCCGGGGATTACGATGGAGCTGGTCCACCACCACGTCGCGGATCCGGTTCACCAGCGGCGCGCATATCTCG